>DASRPD010000042.1:0-5220 GCA_035646535.1 Acidimicrobiia bacterium | reverse complement strand
TCCTCAAGGGCTCGGGCTTTTACAAGACGGACAGTCGCAGCGGGTCGTCCAAGCCTTCTGCCGGCCGCGAAGCATCCGGGTCGGGCAACGGCTCCTCGTCGGACACGGAGTCGACATCATCGGGATCGACGTCCGACGGGGGCACGAAGGACACCGAGAGCTCCGGTGGCTCGTCGTCGGAGAAGTCGTCGGACAAGCAGAAGCCGTCCTCCAGCTCTCCCGGTTCGAGCTGAGCGCTACGGCCTCTGGCGCGGCCCTGTTCCTGCCGCTCGACTCCCGGTAGCCTCACTTCCAGCTTCCCCCGGCGGCTTCCCCTCTCCGTCCTGAGACCCGGCGCGTCCGTTCGGTCGTGCCCGAAGGGGGAACTCCCGTGTTTCGCCGTTCACCTCGTGCCGTCCTGCTCTGGTGCGCCGCCGCCGCGGTCGCGATCGCGACTGCCCTGACCGTCGGTGGGACGCTTGCCTCGCTCCATCGCCAAGACACGCGTTTCGGGCGCATCGTCTCGCTCGTGGTGGCCCGCCACGACCTTGCCCTGGGTACGACGGTCACCGCCGACGACGTCACCGTCGTCCGAGCACGCGGCGGCGCTCGCCCGCCCGGTGCCATCGATGCTCCGGAGCGAGCCGACGGCCGAACGGTGGCCGTCCCCGTGCTCGAGGGCCAGGCAGTGACCACCCGCCACCTCGCCGCCCGATCGCGAGACGGCTCCGACGGGATCGTCGCTCCGGGCCGGCGGGCCATGCGCATCACCGTCGATGACGCGCCGCGGCTGGCTGCGGGCGATCATGTCGACGTCTTCGTGACCTTCGATCCCGCGCTCCTCGGCACAGAGGTGGACCCCACGTTGACCGTCGCCGACGCGGTACCGGTGCTCGCCGTCGACGGTGGTGCAGCCGACGATGCCGGTGCAGCCGCCGGTATGCGCACCACCGGCGTGACCCTCATGGTGACGACGCGCGACGCACCCCGGGTGGCCTACGCGACCGCGAACGGTGTTCTCGCGCTCGCGCTCGTCCCACCCGAGGACGCGCGCCGGGTCGCGCGAGCCGATGCCTCCTCGACTCGTTGACGGTCGCGGGGGATACCCTGGCACTCCATGATCGAAGCAGTGGTGTTCGACTACGGTGGGGTGATCTCGAGCCCCTTGTTCCGTGGCATCGGAGCGTTCGAGGCCACGAGCGGCTACCCGCGCGGGTCGCTGCTGCGCCTCCTGTTCGGCGAGGTGACATACGTCGGCGTCGAAGGCCGCGCGGTCGCGGAGTCACTCGACGACGAGAGCCCGGCCGATGACGGCCGCCAGGATCATGACTGGCATCGGCTCGAGCGGGGCGAGATCGACTTCGCGACCTACTTCGTGGGCCTCCGAGACCGGGCGCCCGCGATCCTCGGCCGGGACCTCGACGTGGGCGCCTACGAGCGGTTCATGACGTCATCGGCGCCCGGCGTGCAGTGGCCGGTCGTGCACCGCATCCGAGAGCTCAAGACGACCGGGCTCAAGCTCGCGTTGCTCACCAACAACATCGCAGAGTTCAGCGACCACTGGCGGGCGACGTTCCCAGTCGACGAGCTGTTTCCCATCGTCGTCGACTCCAGCGCGGTGGGACTCCGCAAGCCCGATCCGGCCATCTACCTGCTGACGCTCGAACAGGTCGGAACCACGCCCCAGGCAACCGTGTTCCTCGACGACAACGCCGACAACGTCCGCGCCGCTCACACCCTCGGGATGGAGACGGTCCACGTCGGCGAAGACCCGTGGGCGGCAGTGGACGAGCTCGACGCGATTCTCGACCGTCGCGGCGTCTCACCGACCTGAGCGGGCCAGGATGCACTCGACCGGCTCCCCAGGCGGTCGGTGGGTCAGGGGTCGGTCAGGCGCCGCTCATCTGCATCTCACCGATCACGAGGGTGAGCCCCGCAGCCGACCCGGGCAGCCAGCAGAGATCACCACCGATCTCGACCAGGTCCAACAAGATCCGCGGCAGCGTGGACGCGATCGTGACTTCCCGCACGGGCTCGGCAAAGGCACCGCCGCGCACGCGCAATCCCTCCGCACCCACCGAGAAGTCTCCGCTCACCGGGTTGGTTCCCGAATGCAGCCCGCTCACCGACTGTACGTACAACGCGTCGCTCGCGCCCGCGATGATCTCGTCCTGGCGACGCGCCCCCGGGGCAAGGTGCAGCGCTCGTGCGCCGACACCGGGGGGCGACTTGTAGCCGGCCCGGACCGCAGCGGCGGTCGTCGCTACTCCCGACCGACGGGCCGAGTGCGTGTTGTGCAGGAATCCGCGCAGCGTGCCGTCCACCACGAGCTCGTTGCGGCGCACCGGGACACCTTCGGCGTCGTGCGTCGCAGCACCGAACGCGTCAGGAACCGTGGGATCGTCCACCAAGGTGACCGACGAAGCCGCGACGACCTCACCGTCACGTCCCACGAACATCGACCGGCCCTTGGCGATCGCCTCTCCGCTCAACGCGGAACCGACGAGACCGAGGATCGCACGGCTCACGAGCGGGTCGAGTATCACCGGCAACCGGCACGACTCAGGTTGGGTCGCGCCCAGGAGCCGCGTCGCTCGCGTTGCCGCATCGGTCGCCGCGGAGCCGACATCGAGATCTCCCGGAACGCGACCGACCGAGAACCCATACCCGGTCTGGGTGTCGTCGCGGTCGCCGGCAAGCGCCGACGTCGACACCGACGCGACGCACCGGCGAGTCGATGCCTCGACGCCCAGCGAGCTCGCGACCGCGGCTTGGATCGCGGTGTCGGCGTACTCGGCCGACTCGACACCCCGCACGCGGGGGTCTGCCGCACGCGTGGCCCGCTCGACGTCGAGCGCGAGGGCCACCTTGTCGGCGACGGGCACGCGCAGCAGCTCCTCGCGCCACAGGTCCAGATCGGGCGGCTCGACACCGGCGAAGTCGTCCGGCGCGACCAGGCCGGCGAACTCGTCCGGGGCGCCGAACCCCGCGTTGTCGCGAGCCTCTGCGAGCGTGTCGGCAACCACGTCGGCACGGAGCGAGCCGGCCCACGCGTAGCCGGTACGGCCATTCACGATCACGCGTACGCCGATCCCGTCGACCTCGGAGACGGCGAGCGACTCGACCTCACCATCGAACACAGCCACGTCGGTCTCGCGTGCTCGAAGCGCGTACGCCTCGATCTGCTCACCCGCGAGGGCCGAGCCCGCCACACCGCGCGCCAGCGCCGCGAGGTCTGCATCCTCAGGCACCGGCGGTACCACCCACCGTCAGCTCGGCCACCCTCAACGTGGGTTGGCCGGACGATACCGGTACGCCCTGGCCGTTCTTGCCGCACGTTCCCGCCCAGGTGTCGAAGTCGGATCCGACCGCGTCGACCGCACCCAGCACCTCGGGTCCGTTGCCGATCAGCTGGGCCGCCCGGACCGGCTCGGTGATCTCGCCGTTCTCGATCATGTAGGCCTCGGTGACACCGAACACGAAATCTCCCGTCGCCGTGTTGACCTGACCCCCGCCGAGCGCGACGCAGTACAGCCCGTGCGGCGTCTGGCGGACGATCTCGTCGGGGTCGTCCGTCCCCGGGAGCAGATACGTGTTCGTCATCCGGACCATCGGGAGGTGCTGGTAGGTCTCGCGCCGACCGTTCCCGCTCGAGCGGCGCCCTTCCTTGCGGGCACGAATGAGATCCCACATGTAGTCGGTGAGCACACCGTCCTCGATGAGCACGTTGCGCTGCGCCGGCGCGCCTTCGTCGTCGATGGCGTAGGTACCCCATTCGCGCGCGTAGGTGCCGTCGTCGACCAGCGTCACGAGCGGAGACGCAACCCGCTCACCGACCTGGCCCCGGAACACCGACGCGTCCCGACCCACCAGGTCTGCCTCGAGGCCGTGACCGCATGCTTCATGGAAGAGCACACCACCCGCGCCCTGCTTCAACACGACCGGCAGCTTTCCGGACGGCGCCGGTCGCGCCCGCAGTCCGGTCAGGGCTCGCCGCGCCGCTACCTCGGCCACGGCTTCAGGCGAGATCTCGTCGAACAGCTCGAAGCCGATCGAGCGTCCGGGCGCTTCCATGCCGGTCTGCATACCCGTGTCGGCCGATGCCACGCAGTTCACGAAGAAGCGGGTCCGGACCTGGTCGTCATCGGCGAGGAGACCATCAGAGTTCGCGACGAGGATTTGGCGACGCGCGTCGGCGTAGGACGCGCTGACCTGACGAATGGCATCCGACTCCCCGCGCGCGGCGTCGTCCGCGCGCTCGAGCAGCTCGGCCTTACGGGCCTTGTGAACCGACTCCGGCAGATCCCGGATCTTGTGGGGTGCAGGCGTGGTCCGGCGGGTCAACGCGACGGCCCGGGTGCCCCCGGGGTCGCCCCGAACGGCCGCGGCTGCTGCGGCGGCGGCGGCACGAAGCCCGGACTCGGAGACATCGGCGGTGTGAGCGAAGCCTGTCGTCTCACCGCGAACAACCCGGATTCCGGCGCCACGCTCACGACCGGAGACCAGCTCCTCCACCCGACCGTCCTCGAGACGCGCCGTCGTCACGGCGCGATCCTCGACGAAGACCTCGGCGAACTCGCCGCCGTGGGAGAGCGCCGAGTGGAGTGTGGCCTCCAACACCGGCTGGTCGATCAACGCGCTCATAGGGCACTCCTGGATCGTGGTCACAGTTCCCGCCCGGTCGGCCGGCCGGCGCGTTGGACCAGGGTAGGAGGCGCTGGGATACCGGCCCGAAGCGCCGGACTCACCCCCGTCGGTGTGGCCCGAGGTGATCGGTGGGGATCGGGCCGCATATCGTATTTCGATGTCGACACCTCGGCCAGCCGCCTTGACCACCGGCGCGAGCGGCCGGGTCGAGATGACCGTGACCGACACCGACACCGCGATCGCACTACGGAGCGGCGATGTTCCGGTGCTGGCAACGCCCGGAGTCGTCCGCCTCGCCGAGGAGGCCACGGTCGTCGCCGTTGCCGGCCGACTCCCACCGGGTACGACGACCGTCGGCCAGCGCGTGCAGCTCGACCACGTCGAGCCGACGCCGGTCGGAGGCCACATCCGCGCCGAAGCGATCCTCGAGGCGATCAAGGGGCGCCGGCTCACCTTCCGCATCGCCGTCAACGACGACCATGGGCTTGTCGCCGCCGGTCGGATCACTCGCGTCGTCGTCGAGCGCGACCGATTCATGGACAAGGCGGCGGGGTCGGGCGGAGCCGGATAGCGTCGGTCGGGTGAGCCAGACTC
>DASRPD010000041.1:0-5109 GCA_035646535.1 Acidimicrobiia bacterium | reverse complement strand
CTGCTGACCGGCGCGCTTCCCGCCCGCGACCGGGAGCTGATGATCCTTCGCACCGCCGCCCGCTGCGGGGCGGAGTACGAGTGGGGCCAGCACGTGCGCATCGCCACCGAGGGTGGGGTGTCCGCCGCCGAGATCGCGTGGCTGCAAGCAGGACCGGATGCGCCGGGGTGGGACGCATCCGACGCGCTGCTGCTTCGAGCGGTCGACGAGCTGCACGATGACAACTGCATCGGCGATGCGACCTGGACGGCCCTCGCCGCCCGCTACGACGAACACCAGCTCATCGAGGTCCCGATGTTGGTCGGCTCGTACCACATGGTCGCCTTCACGCTGAACAGCCTCGGGATAGCGCGCGAGCCGGGGGTTGTGGGATTCGATGGATGACCAATGCGGTCGATCCGGCCCACTCGTCGACCGACCGGCGACCGTTGACCGGGCGAGGTCATGACCTGACGATCCGCGCGTCGCGGGGGCTACCGTCTCGACGTGTCCGAACCCGCGGCGTCACGCTCCATCCCCACCGGCGTCGACGATCTCGACGCCGGATGGCTCACCGCGGTGCTGGCCCGTCACGGCATGGGCACCGTCACCGCGGTGACCGCAACGCCCATCGGGACCGGCCAGGTTGCCGACAGCGTTCGGCTGGCGCTGACCTGGGACCCTCCCGAGAGCGGCCCACCGACGCTGGTCGCCAAGGTGACCGCGGCCGACGAGACGAGCCGCGCCGCGGCCGCCGCCACCCAGACCTACGAGGTCGAGGTCGGCTTCTACTCGGACCTCGCCGAGGCGCTCCCTGTGCGTTCGCCGCGCTGTTACCACGCCGCGTACGACGAGAAGACCCTCGGCTATGCCGTCGTCCTGGAAGACCTCGCACCGGCAGAGCAAGGCGACCAGGTCGCCGGCTGCTCGGCGGACGAGGCCGAGGCCGCACTCGACGAGCTGGCGCTACTGCACGCACCCCGGTGGGGCGACCCGAGCCTCGACGAGCTCGCGTGGCTGGCCCGCCATTCCGACGCGTATCCGGACGAGCTCGCCGTCCTTGTGAGCCTCATGCTCCCGGGTTTCGTCGAGCGGTACGGACCGCGCCTGGCTCCCGAGGTCATCGCCCTCGCAGAAAGATTCGTGCCTCGAGTGGCGAGCTACGTCCGCGCGCAGGAACCACCGCTCACGATCGTGCACGGTGACTTCCGGGTCGACAACCTGCTGTTCGGTCGCGAACGGGTCTGCGTCGTCGATTGGCAGACGGTCGCGCTCGGCCCCGGGCTCGGCGACGTCGCCTACCTGCTCGGAGCGAGCCTCCCGACCGATGTCCGGCGCGTCGAGGAGAAGCGCCTCGTCCGCTCCTACCACGAGCGCATGCGCACACTCGGAGTCGAGTTGGAGTGGGACCGGTGCTGGGCCGACTACCGCCGCTACACATTCGGTGGTCTCGTCATGGCGATCATCGCGTCGATGATCGTCGGTCGCACCGACCGCGGCGACGACATGTTCGTCGCGATGGTCGAGCGCCACGGCCTCCACGCGCTCGACCTCGGCTCCGAAGCCCTCATCCCCGCCTGACGGCCTCCGTCCGGCCGACGAAAGGAACGCCATGTCCGACCTGCTGGCCGGAAGGTCCGTGATCGTGACCGGTGGCGGCACCGGCATCGGTGCCGCGTGCGCGGCCGAAGCCGTGGCGTGCGGTGCTCAGGTGACGATCTGCGGGCGCACCGAGTCCCGCCTGGTCGCCGCGGCCGAGCAGATCGCGGCCGGCGCGGCGCACGGCGGCTCGGTGACCCACGTCGTCGCCGACGTCACCGATGAAGGCGATGTCGAGCGGGTCGTCGGCCATGCCGTCGCCACCGGCGGACGACTCGACGGTGTGGTCGCCAACGCCGGTGGTGCGGGCGCGCTGGTGCCCCTGCACCTCCAGCCCACCGAGGACTTCGTGCGGGTGCTGCACCTCAACGTGGTCGGGACGTTCCTCTTCCTGAAGCACTCGGTTCCCCACCTGCTCGCCGCGGGTGGCGGATCCTTCGTCGGCATGTCGTCCATCGCCGGCGGTCAGACGCACCGATACTTCGGCGCCTACACCCTGTCCAAGGCGGGCATCGAGCAGCTCGTCCGCAACGCAGCCGACGAGTACGGCGACCGCGGGCTTCGCGCCAACGCGATCCGGCCGGGTTTCATCGCCACCGAGCTGATGGACGGCGTCCCCCGGGATTCGAGCGTGTACGCGAGCTACGTCGAGAACACGCCCATGGCGCCGGCGTCGGAGACCGGTGTCGGCGAGCCCGAAGACATCGCGCGGCTCGTTCGGTTCCTGCTCAGCGACGAGGCCCGTTGGATCAGCGGCGAGGTGATCGGAGTGGACGGCGGCCATCACCTCCGCCGTGGCCCGGACTTCTCCGAGTTCGTCCCGCCGGAGTAGTCGCCCGCGTCAGCTCGGGATGAGGACGGTGCGGATGCCCTCGCGGGCGACGAGCGAGTCCAGCGCCTGCTGCGTGCCGGTGAGCGGGAGTCGGGCGGTGATCATGTTCTCGAGGTCCAACCGACCGGCCTTCCACAGCGCCAGCAGCCGAGGCACGTCACGGTGCGAGTGCACGCTGCCCAGCAAACAGCCGATCAGCCGCTTCTCGCTGGCGGTGAAGCCGACGACCCCGGGGATCGAGATGCCCTGGTCGATCGCGGGCGCGCCGACGCACACGATCGTGCCACCGCTGCGAACCGCCATGATCCCCTGCTCGATGAGCGCCGCCTGTCCGGCGGCCTCGAACGCGTAGTCCACGCCGATCCCGTCGGTGAGCTCAGGTACCGCGCCCATGACGTCTGCCGGCTCGATCACGTCGGTCGCACCGAAGGCCAACGCCGCCTCGCGACGCTCCGCCACCGGGTCGCTCACGATGATACGGGCGGCACCGGCGATCCGCGCGCCCTGGATCACCGCTATGCCGATGCCACCGGCGCCGAACACGAGCACGGTTGCGCCCGCCTCGACGTTCGCCGTGTTCAACACCGCACCGACCCCGGTCTGTACCGCGCAGCCGATCACACACGCGGTCTCGAGCTCAACGTCGGGATCGACCTTCACGACCCCCGCCTCAGGCATGATTGCCTGCTCCGCCCACGCCGCGGTGGCGAGACCCCGGTACACGACCTCACCGTCTCGTGACAGTGGGCTCGTGCCGTCCGCCATGAGGGAGGTGAACAGCGAGCCGCCGTAGGTTGCGCAGAGCGTCGGCTGATTGCGGGTGCAGAAGTAGCACCGGCCACACGGCGGGAGTGGAGTGAGGATCACCTGGTCACCAGGGGCGACTGACGTCACGTCAACGCCGATCTCCTCCACGACCCCGGCCGCCTCGTGACCGAGCACGACGGGCAGCGGGCTCGGGAACGAGCCATCGACAATGGACAGGTCGGAGTGGCACACCCCGCACGCCACCACCCGTACGAGCACCTCACCGGGTTTGGGCTTGCGGATCTCGAGGTCGGCCACCCCGACCGGGACGCCGACCTCTTCCAGCACCGCCGCACGCATGACGCGTCCCCTCGTCGCCGCCTCGTCCGGACGGATCGTAGGCCGCGCGCCGTACCATTCGGGTCGTGGACGACACCCGCGTCATCGACCTGCTCGACGGTGATCTCTACGTGCCCGATCCCTACTCCACCTACGCGTGGATGCGCGAGAACCAGCCGGTGTACTGGGACTCGATCAACGAGCTCTGGGGCATCAGCCGATTCGCCGACGTCGAGTACATCGAGAAGCACTCGGAGCTGTTCATCAGCTCCGACCAGGCCAAGGGCGGCTACCGGCCCAACATCCCCGCCGATGCCGCGCTCATCGGACTGGACGACCCGCAGCACCGCCGGCGTCGAAACATCGTCTCCCGCAGCTTCACCCCCCGCGCCGTCTCCGACTGGGAAGCGGACATCCGCGCGACCGTCGCCCGGTTGTTCGACGGCGTCGAAGCGAGGGGCGGGCGCGCCGAGATCGTTGCCGACCTGGCTGCGCCCCTCCCGGCGATGATGATCGGCAAGCTCCTCGGCTTCGACGCGGAGGATTGGCCGTCGCTCCAGCAATGGTCCGAGCGAACGATCGCGCTGGGTGGCGGGCCGCGGTACTTCAACGACGACGGCATCACCGCGGCGATGGAGTTCGCCCAGGCCTCGGCGGATCTGCACGCCGAGCGTCAGGGCTGTCCGGCCGGCGACATCATGACGTTGTGGACCCAGGCCGAGGTGGAGGGATGCCCGATGCCGGTCGAGGCGGTCATCTCGGATTCACTGCTGTTGCTCGACGGCGGCGCGGAGACGACTCGCACCGTGATCGCCCGTTCGCTGCTCAACTTCCTCCGCTTCCCCGACCAGTGGGAGCTCCTCCAGTCCGGTGCGGACCTCGAGATCGCGACGGAAGAGCTGATCCGGTTCGTCTCGCCGGTCCACAACATGTGCCGCGTCGCGACCGCCGACGTCGAGCTCGGGGGCGAGACGATCCGCGCCGGTCAGCAGGTCGTGCTCATCTACGGCGCCGCCAACCGTGATCCTGCGCACTTCACCGACCCCGAGCGCCTCGACCTGACCCGGTTCCCGAACCGTCACCTCGCGTTCGGCTTCGGTACCCATTTCTGCCTGGGCGCATCGCTGGCGCGGCTCGAGATCCGGCTCTTCCTCGAAGAGCTCATCCGGCGCGTGTCCGGATTCCGCATGGCGCCCGGCACCACCCCCGAGGGCATGCCGAACGCGTTCGTGTACGGCCTCAAGTCCGCCCACCTCGAGTTCGACTTCGTCTGACGCGCGTCAGGAGTCGTGCGCCTGCGGGCCGCGCCATCCGCCCGCGGCCCAGTTGCCGCCGTCGACGTGCAGCGTCGTACCCGTGACGAACCGAGACGCGTCACTCGCGAGGAACTCGATGACCGCGGCGGCGTCGTCGGGCGTGCCGAAGAAGCCGAGTGGTGGGAGCACCGCCGGCTCGAACGCCAACCCCTCGACGCGCATGCTCGCCTGGAGGTCGTCGTCGCCACTCGTCGGGATCGCGTCGGGCGCGACCGCGTTGACCCGGATACGACTCGACGCGAGCTCGAGCGCGAGCGTGCGGGTGAGCTGAGCGAGCGCGGCCTTCATGGCGCCGTA
>DASRPD010000040.1:0-18440 GCA_035646535.1 Acidimicrobiia bacterium | reverse complement strand
CCCCGAGTGGTATCCCAAGGGAGTCAAGATCACCGACGCGCAACTCACCGCGATCCCTGTCACCCGCCACGACTGGCACGGCGAATGGAACTACACCATCGCACCCACATGAACCTCGCGATCAAACCCGCGGCGGGCCCTGACTCGAGCAAGCACATGTCGCAGACAAGATTTCCCTGCGACATTCCTCGAGATTTCACACGTAGTACCAGGCGCTTGGCACATCTTCTCGGGCGCATGACCAAGTGGAACCCGCCGAGTCTCTGATGGCCACGTCCTCGAACGACACCGGCGAGGCCTCGGGTGGCTCCACCTCCCGAGGAGCTCTGACCGTCGCCGCGGTGCAGGCGACTCCGGTCTATCTGGATCGGGCCGGGACCCTCGACGTGGTCGTCGCCGAGGTCGCAAAGGCGGCGGCAAGCGGTGCCGGCCTCGTGGTCTTTCCGGAGTCGTTCGTTCCTGGCTACCCGGACTGGGTCTGGCGTCGGCCGCCCATGAGCGACGGCGGCTGGTATGCCCGCTTCAGCGCTCAGGCGGTCGACATCGACGGTGCCGACCTGGACCCTGTGCAGGAGGCGGCGCGAGGCGCCGGAGTGTGGGTCGCGCTCGGGGTCACCGAGCGACTGGCTTCCGGCACCCTGAACAACACGGTGGTGTACGTGGATGCCGCGGGCGAGATCGCCGGACGTCACCGTAAGCTCATCCCCACCGGCGCGGAGCGCCTGATCTGGGGCAACGGGCAGGACGAGCTGCTCACCACGGTCGACGTGAACGGTGTGCGGATCGGCTCGCTCATCTGCTGGGAGAACTACATGCCACTCGCTCGAGCCGCGATGTACGAGCAGGGAATCGATGTCCTGCTGTCACCGACGTGGGACAACAGCGACACCTGGGTGCCGACACTCCGCCATATCGCCAAAGAGGGCCAGATCTTCGTCGTGGGTGTTACCGCGTGCTTGCGTGGCAGCGACGTGCCCCGGGATCTCTCCGGCGCCGACGACCTCTACGGCGGTGACGAGGATTGGATGTCACGAGGCAACACCACGATCGTCGCGCCGGGCGGTGAGGTGGTGGCCGGACCGCTGATCGGTGAGGTCGGTGTGGTCTCGGCCACGCTGGACCTCGACCGCATCACCGCTGGTCGTCGGCTATTCGATCCGGTCGGTCACTACGCCCGACCGGACGTGCTCTCGCTCGCTATCAGGCCGGGAACCCGCGGCGAGTGACCCGCAAGGCTGGTGACACCCCCGCGAACGAAGCCACTTGGGCGTCGTCGCGCGTCAACCGTCTGCCGAGTGACGCGCGCAGGTTCGGTGTTGGACGAGGATGAGCGCGGCGTCGGTCGGTCCCCACTCGGCGTGCGACTCGTACAGCGGCTCGAAGCCGACGGCAGTGTAGAAGCGGCGGGTGCGCGCGTAGAGGTCGTCGTAGGTTGACGGTCCGCGCGTCTTCACGAACAGCCACCGCATGTCGTGGCTGTCGCACCAGTCCTGCGCGGCGGCGACGAGGGCTCGGCCGTAGCCGTGCCGATGCGACGTGGGATCGACGGCCATCACCAGAATCTCGGCCGAGGCCTCCGCGCGCTGTTCGAGCGCGAGGAAACCGATGAGCTCGTGGCCACGGTCGTCGTCATCGGCGACCGCGACGAAGGCGGGGACCCGACCGAGCGAGGCGAGGTAGTGGGCGTTCGCGTCGGCCACGCCGAACCAGTCCGCGAGTCGGTCGAGGAGTGCGCCGCAGGCTGCGACGTCGCCGGGTTCGAGCGGCCGGATCATGGTTGCAGTCTCCCAGCACGCCGTGACTCCCGCCGCAGGTGCAGCTCGGTGACCTGGAGCATGCCCTATCGCAGCAACGGAAGGACTCTCACGGCTAGGGGCCCAGGTCCCACAGCAGTCGGTAGTAGGCGGTGCGTTCGTGGTCGGGTTCGGCGCCGTACGCGGTGAGCAGCGGCTCCTCCCATCCGGGGCCGTAGTTCCAGACGGTGCTCCAGGTGGCGATGGCGAGGTCGGCCCAGCGGTCGGCGACGCCGAGCGCGCCGAGGTCGACGTGACCCGAGCACGAGCCGTCGTCGGCGATGAGGGTGTTGGGCACGCAGGTGTCGCCGTGACAGACGACGAGTCGGTCGACCGGCGGGATGTCGGCCAGCCGGGCGAGCGCGCCGTCCAGGTCGAGATGTCGGTGGTCGTCGTGGAAGCGGGCCGGGTCGATGCGGCCGGCCGCCGCCCGTCGACGCGCGTCGCGGAGCCGGTCGTCGGCCGACCACGAGAACGGGCACGACTCGACGGGGAGCACGTCGTGTAACGCCCGCAAGCCCGAGCCGATCGCCGCGACCGCCCGCGCCGGCTCCGCGGTCCAGCGATCCGCCGTTGCGCTCTCGCCCGGCACCGGCGACGTCACGAGCCATGAGCCCGTCGGGTGCTCGCCGTGTCCGAGGACCCGCGGGACCGTGGTGTACGGGCCGGCCCAGGCGAGCCGTTCGGCCTCGGCATCGAGGTCGAGGCCGCCGCCGGCGGGCGCCCACTTGATGAAACACCGCTCGGGGTCGGCGCCGACCTCGAACGTCAGCCCGTCGGCCTCGTTGCGCCACACCGCCGTCGCGCGCCGACCGGCGACGACCGGTTCGAGCGCCCGGGGCACCCGAACATCTCGGTCGGGCCGTTCCGCGATCACCCCGTCAGCCTGTCACGGCGCACCTCGCCCGCCGCCGGTTGGTGCACGACCCGTCGCATAGCGACGGGTATCGCACCAACGCAGGGGTCAAAGCTGGGGCCGGCTCAGAGCTGGAAGAACGTCTTGATGCCGTTGAAGCAGAGCTGGACGCCGATGGTCGCGATGATCAGGCCGCCGAGACGGACGAAGAGTGATATCGCCGCGTCGGACAGCTTGAGATACTGCGAGAACACGGTCAGGGAGACGAACAACAAGACGCAGACGATCGCGACCGCGACGAGCGTCGTCGTCCACGCGTCCTTCTGACCGGTCTGAGTCGCGAAGGTGATCACGGTGGTGATCGCACCCGGCCCGGCGATGAACGGCGTCGCGAAGGGCACGATCATCCCGTCGTTGTCTGCCGGGGCGGCCTCGCTCTCGGCGCCACCCTGGGCCCGGCTGTGCTGGCCGCCGGCCAACATCTCGAAGCCCATCCCGGCCACGATCAACCCACCGGCAAACGAGAACGCGCCGAGGTTGATCCCGATGAACTCGAGGAGCTCTCGGCCGACCGCCGCGGAGCCGAACAGGATCACCGCCACCGCGATGGAGACCTTCAGCGCGTACTTGGCCCGGACCGAGGCGGGCTCGCCCGCGGTGAGGACGCGGAAGTACAGGCCACGGCTGATGGGATCGGTGATGATCAAGATGCCGATGAGCGCCTGTCCCAGATACGTGAAGTCCATCGGGCTGTCCACCTCGTCGAACCGCGGTATGCCGGTGCCCGGGTTCCCATCGACACGAAGGAGGGCGCGGTTGACAGGATCTCGGTGTGACGGGCACCGACGGGCCACGCCATGCCGATGACTCGTCGCCCGCACGGTTCCGGCCAGTTCGTGCCGGTGAGCCGGTCAGCCGGTCGGCGGCCACAGCGGCTCGTCGACGTCGAAGCCGACGGGCGCGCCCCAGCGGTTGCGGTACGAGACCTCGTGGACCGGACGTCGTGGTGCCACGCCCCAACGGCCCGTCGGGTACCCGAAGGTCACGCACGACGCGAACTGCCAGCCTTCGTCCTTCGGTGCTCCGAGGATCTCGAGCACGTCGTCAAGGTGGAACATGAACACCGACGTGAGTGAAGCACCGATGCCCTCGGCGCGCGCCGCCAGCATCGCCGACCAGGTCGCCGGGTGGATCGAACCGCCTGACGGGTCGAACTGCACGAAGCTGAATAGCAGGAGCGGGTACTCCTCGAAGTGGTCGGCGAGGTGCTGGGCCGACCGCTGGATCTTGAGCAGCGAAGCGTGGTCGGGCTCATCGGGCGAGGCAGTGGCCGCGTCGAGCTGATCCTTGTAGATCGTCTTCCAGAGCTGGCCGATGCAGTCCCGGTAGATCGGTCCGAGCGCGTCCTTCACGCCCGGGTCGTCGACGAGCAGGAACCGCCAGTTCTGTGCGTTGCCACCGGTGGGTGCCCTGATGGCGGCGTCGAGGATGCGCGCCTGGGTGTCAATCGGGATCGGGTCGGGGCGGACCCGCCGCATCGCGCGAGTGGTGTACAGGGCTTCGTAGACGTCCATCCGTCGCAGCCTCGCGCCGCACCCCGGGCCGCGCCAGGAGAGGCCCCGGCGCCTCTGAGGGCTTCGGCGTCACCAGACGGGGGGACTGTTCACGGCGGTGAAGCCAGAGCGAACAGGGCCAGGTACGGCTCGGTCGGTCGGAACGGAATGGATTGCCGGTCGGACCGGGTTCCACCCTTGCGTGCGTCCCTCTCGGTACGGTTCCCACGAGCCGTCCGAGCCGGCCCGGGCTCAAGACGGCCTGCCCGCCTGCCGAGAGGGGATGCATGCCTTCCCGCCTGACCAAGAGGACCGCGGCCGGTGCCGCCGTTGCTGCGGCACTCCTGCTCGCTGGGGCGGGTTGTCCCAGCTCGAATGGCGATTCGTCGGGAACGAGCGACTCGCTCCCGTCGTGTCCGTCGGCGAGCGAGGTCAACGACACCTTGCGCGCCGAGCTCGACTCGCCGGACGAGAAGACGAACGGCTCCACGCGGACGTGCACTTACAAGGTCGCGCCGGGCGGCGACGAGGTCGTGATCAGCTTCACGACCGGCGTCTCGGCCGCCGACTTCCAAGCAGCCGAAGAGTCGCCCGGGCCGGCCGGTGAGGACGCGCAGCCCATCAACGGGCTCGGAGATGCGGCCTACTCCATGACGAGCGGAGAAGCCGGCAGTGAGGTGACGACGATCTCGGTCCTGTCAGGCACGACGGAGGTGTCGGTGCAAGCGCCCTTGTCGCTGAAGTTCGTCGAGGACCTCGCCCGCAAGCTGCTCCCGTAATCCAGATCGCGGCGCGCCGACGGATCGGCTGCTGTCAGCGGGAGACCAGCGGGCCCACGGAGATCAAGGCTTCGAATCCCTCGGTGGTCAGCCGGCCTTGACGGTGGTGAGGTCTGCTCCGAGCACGATCTCACCGTCGAAGTGCCGGGCGGCCTCGGCGATCCACTCGTCCTCGGTGCCCGGTACCGGCGGCGGCACACAGTGGGTGAGCACGAGCGTCGTGACGCCGGCCCGGTCGGCCGTACGGGCCGCGTCTTCGACCGAGGAGTGATAGTCGATGATGTCGCGGAAGCGAGGCATCGGGACCTGCTCGACGAGTGATCGCCGGATCACCGTCTGCACGTACACGTCGGCTCCGCCACAGAGCCGGTCAAGCCCCTCGCACGGCACCGTGTCACCCGCGATCGCGACGACCGCGCCATCGTGTTCGAACCGGTACCCCACAGTCGGGTGCACCGGTCGATGATCGGTGGGCGCCGCGATCACGCGTACGCCGTCCTGTTCCCACGCGACGCCGTCGAGCACCTCCTGGGCATCCGCCCGGGGGGTCCACGTGAGGTCCTCGTGGTGCGCGAGGCGGTACCCGATGTCGTCTTCGAGCATCGCGAGGGTCCGCTCGGCGAACCGCTGGGTACCCGGCGGCCCCACGACCGGAAGCGGCGTCTCGATCGGTGACATGACCCAACGGGTGGTCACCACGTCGTTGAAATCCGTGACGTGGTCCGAGTGGAGGTGGGTCAGCAGCACCGCTGCGAGTTGTCCCGGGAACGTGCCGGCGCCGGCGAGGCGCATGAGCGCGCCGCGGCCGCAGTCGACGAGGAAGCTCGCGCCGCCGGCGCGAACCAGGGTTGATGGCCCGGCGCGCTCGGGATGGGGGAGCGGGTTTCCCGTACCGAGCAGGACAACTTCCATGGCGAGCGACCCTCCAACTATCCGCACAACGCGTGCAACTATCCTGGCTTGCCTGCCGCCGCGCGTCAACGCGGCTCGTCGCGGCTCCGACCACGACAGAAAAACTCCCGTAGATGCCTGAAATGTGGCGGCAGAGATGCAATATTGAGTGTTCCACTTTCTTCGAGGAGGGTTTGTGAACCGTAGAGAACTCGTGCTCGCTCTCGCCGAGCGCACCGACACCGACCGCAAGACCGCCGACGCGATGTTGCAAGGCTTCATCGACACGGTCACCGAGAACGTGGCCAAGGGTGAGCCGGTGCGGATCACCGGGTTCGCGAAGTTCGCCCGGATCGACCGGTCGGCTCGCATGGGTCGCAACCCGGCAACGGGCGAGACGATCCGGATCAAGGCCAAGCGTGTCGCGAAGATCACTCCGCTCAAGGAGTTCAAGGAAGCCGCCCTCGCGGGGAAGGCGACGAAGAAGACCGCGAAGAAGCGGGCCGTGAGGAAGCCGGCCGTGAGGAAGACGGCCGTGAGGAAGCCGGCCGTGAGGAAGCCGGCCGTGAGGAAGCCGGCCGTGAGGAAGACGGCCGCGAAGAAGACGGCTGTGAAGAAGACGGCCAAGAAGACGACGAGGAAGACGACTCGGCGATAGCCGAACGGTGCGAGGGCGGGTCGGCGGCGCGGGGCGCGGCCGACCCGTTCCGACCGGTGGGTCAGCTGATCGTGAGGCTTGGCTGAGCGCTCCCGCCGACCCACTCTTCCCACGACATGTTCCAGTCGCGTGAGCCGGCGTCGGACGAGGACGGCGCTCGATCACCGCCGACGACGTTCACGACGTCGCCGGGCTGACTGAAATCGTAGAACCACTTACCCCATTCGTCGGACACGTTGACGCATCCGTGCGACACGTTGTCCGCACCCTGGGAGTCGACCGACCAGGGCGCCGCGTGGACGTAGATCCCCGTGTTCGTGAGTCGCGTCGCCCAGTGCACGAGGGTGCGGTACCCGTCGGAGGCTTCCACGGGAATCCCGTTGGTGGACGAGTCCATGATGACCTCGGCCTGCTTGTTCAGCACGAGCAGCGTCCCGGTCATGGTCGGGAAGCCGTCCTTGCCGCTGCTCTGGGGGACGTTCGCCACTTGCTGGCCGTTCTTCGTGACGATCATGCGGTGGGTCTGGAGGTCGACCGTGCTGACGTTCGCGTCGCCGGTCTGCCAGCGGGTGCTGATGTCGCGGTCGCCCCAACGCCCTTCGCCGAGATCGACGCCGGCGAGGTTCGCGTCGACTTCGATCTGGGTGTTTGCCGGCCAGTACTCGCTCGGGCGGTAATGCACCTCGGAGTCGGAGAACCACCGCCACGCCCCGACGGTCGGGGTGGACGTTCGTACCTCGAGGCGCTGTTCGACCGTGGCCTTGTTCTCGACCCCGCTACTGAAGCGCACGACGATCGGCTGGCCGACACCGACGGTCTCGCCGTCGCCGGGTGAGACCCGCGCCGAGATCGTGTCGGTCGGCGTGAGGGTGCTGAACGACCACAGGCGGTGGCGCAGCCCGCGAGGTGTCTCGACCGCGAGGTTGACCCGGTAGCGCGCGCCGGGAGCGAGCGCGGCGCCGGCCGTGTTCCACGTGCCGCCGTCCGCGGCGAGGGCGCCCGGGATCAGCTGGTCGAGGTCATCCAGCAGCTCGGCCGAGACGATGCGGCCGTAGTGGGCGGTGACGAGCACCGCCGCGTCCGGGCGGACGTCGACCGCTCCGTCGGCCGGATTACTGACGAGCTCGAGCCGCGGCACCGCGCGCAGGAACGTCCCCGACGCCGCGGTGCTGTCGATCTGGCTCATCGCGTAGGCCCAGCCGCCGCCCATGATCATGGCGACTCCCACCACGCCGACGAGGGCGATCAGGGCGCGCCGAGGCCACGAACGCGCCCGGCGACCGCGGGGGTCCTCGGAGCGCGTGATCGGCGGGGTGGCTTCGGGGGCCAGCGGCGAGGCGGACAAGCACTCCATTGTCGGCAGCGCGGCCCGCCGAGGCAAGTCACCCCTTTGGCCCATTTCGGGGCCTTCGGGATGAGTCACCGGAGGCGAGGGGGGTTCAGACGATGACGCTGCGGATGACCTCGCCTGCCTGCATGGCCCGGAACGCGTCGTTCACGTCCTCGAGCTGGATGCGCCGCGACACGAGGCTGCCCAGGTCGAGTCGGCCGCTCTCGACCAGCCCGACGAAGCGCGGGAAGTCGCGGCGGACCTGGGCCGAGCCGTACACGCAGCCGAGCAGCTTCTTCTCTTCGAAGAACAGCCCGAATCCCGGCAGGGTCACCTGCGAGTCCAGTCGGGGCATGCCGACGACGATCACCGTCCCGCCTCGCCGGGCCGTTCCCCACGCCTGCTGGATCGTCTCGGGCAGCCCGATGACCTCGAACGCATAATCCGCGCCGCGCCCGCCGGTCAGACCCTGCACGGCGGCGATCGGATCACCCGCGCTCGGATCGACGAGGTCGGTGGCGCCGAGCTGCTCCGCGGCCTTGCGCTTCAGCTCGACCGGATCGATGGCGATGATGCGCGCCGCACCGGCGATGCGGGCGCCCTCGATCACCGCTTGGCCGACGCCGCCGCACCCGATCACGGCCACCGTCGACCCCGGCTCCACCCGCGCGGTGTTGAGCGCGGCCCCGACGCCGGTCGTCACGCCGCAGCCGATCAACGCGAGTTGCTCGTCCGGCAGGTCGGTCTCCACCTTGACGAGCGACGAATCGTGCACGGTCATCACGTCCGAGAACGTGCCGAGGCCGGTGAAGCCCGCCGCGATCGAACCGTCTGCCCGCTTGGCCCGTGGGCCATGCTGACGACGAGGGTCTGATCGCACAGGTTGGCTTGGCCGTGGAGGCAGAAGAAGCAGTGGCCGCAGTTCGGGACGAAGGAGGCGACGACACGGTCGCCGGGTCGGAGTCGCTGCACGCCCGAGCCCACCTCTTCCACGACGCCGGCGCCCTCGTGGCCGAGGATGCACGGTGGCGGCATGGGCAGGGACCCGTTCGTCGCCGACAGATCCGAATGGCACACGCCGCTCGCGCCGATGCGAACGATCACATCGTTCGGGCCGGGCGGCATCGCCTCGACGTCTTCGATCGAGAGGTCCTGGCCCTCCCCGACGAACACCGCTGCGCGCATCTGATCCCCCTGAGTCGGTCTCGGCGTGAAGCTAGCGTGCCGGCTACGCGGGGGCGAGTGGCATGCAGAGCCGGAATCGAAGCGGCACCACAACCAGGCGGCCGCTTGCTGGTGCGCGACACCGAAATCTGAGGTAGACGGACTCTCGAACGAGGAGATGAGCGACCATGGCGACGAGCGATGACTTCGCGACTCTCGACGCGACCGCGCAGTCGGACCTCGTGCACGCCGGCGAGGTCACGCCCGTGGAGCTCATCGAGGCCGCACTCGCCCGCATCGACGCCCGCAACCCGCAGCTCAACGCGGTGATCCATCGGTTCGACGACCAGGCCCGCGCCGCCGCGGCGTCGCCCGATCTGCCCGACGGGCCGTTCCGCGGCGTGCCGTTCCTCGTGAAGGACGCCGTCTGTCAGACGGCCGGCGACCCGTATCACTGCGGCATGCGGTTCCTGGCCGAGCGAGACTGGCGAGCCGGCCATGACACGGCGCTCGCGGCTCGGTTCCGACAGGCCGGCTTCGTGTTCGTCGGCCGGACGAACACGCCCGAGCTCGCGACGACTGTCACCACCGAGCCGCTCGCCTACGGCGCGACTCGCAACCCCTGGGATCCGACGCGTTCCACCGGAGGTTCGAGCGGGGGTTCGGCCGCCGCGGTCGCGGCCGGTCTCGTGCCGGTGGCGCACGGCAATGACATGGGCGGCTCGATCCGTTGCCCGGCGAGCGCGTGCGGGCTCGTTGGACTCAAGCCGTCACGAGCACGCAACTCGCTCGCTCCCGACTTCGGCGAGTTCTGGGGGCCGCTCACTCACGAGCACGTCCTCACGCGCTCGGTGCGTGACACCGCCGCAGTGCTCGATGCCACGGCGGGCCCGATGCCCGGCGATCCGTACATGGCGCCACCACCGGCGCGGCCGTTCGCGGTGGAGGTCGGCGCGGATCCGGGTCGCCTTCGCATCGGGTTGCGGACCGCTGCACCTTCCGGCCTCCCGGCGACCCATCCCGAGTACGTCGCGGGAGCGGAGCATTCGGCCCGGGTGCTCGAAGCCCTCGGCCACCACGTCGAGGTCGACGGGCCGGCCGCATTGGACGACGGGGACACGTCGTTCCTCACCATTCTCACCGTCGCCATCGCGCGTGAGCTGGCCCGGTGGAGCGCCGTCACCGGGGATCCGATCGGCGCCGACGACGTCGAGCCCGAGAACTGGATGCTCGCCGAGCTCGGCCGCGCCACGACCGGGACGCAGTACGTCGAGGCGCTCGAAGCCCTCCAGCGACGCTCACGCGCCCTCGCGGGCTGGTGGGCAGGCGGCCATGATCTCCTGCTGACGCCGACCATCGGTCGGCCGCTTCCCGAGCTGGGTGTCATCGCGCCCGGCGGTGATCCCGCTGTCGTGATGCCGATACTCGCGAGCATCGCGCAGTTCCTCACACCGTGGAACTGCACCGGCCAGCCCGCGATCTCACTCCCGCTGCACTCCAGCGAGGACGGCATGCCCATCGGAGTGCAGCTCGTCGCACCGTACGGACGTGAGGACCTACTCCTGCGAGTCGCGTCGCAACTCGAAACCGCGTCCCCGTGGGCGGACCGCCGCGCGCCGCTGCACGCCTGAGCCGCGGTCGTTCAGAGGCCCGCGGTCTTGCGCGCCGCGAGGTATCGCTTCATCATCTCGGCGAATTCGCCGACGTTGTAGATGTCTTCCTCGTACGACCACAGCCCGTCACCCGCGTAGGTGAGACGTGACCAGTTGATCGCCTGGTAGACCTCGCCGTCGCCCAGGTCCTGCATGCGGTTCCATACCGCGCACACCACCCAGCTCCGGTCCTCGTCGATCACCCACCACTCCACCGGGAACTGCGTCATCTCGTTGTTGGGGAACTCGGCCATCGTCGCGGTGATCCACGCCCGAATGGCATCCCGGCCCAGGAACCGGCCGTACAGGTGCTCCACGTAGTCGGCGTCCTCGGTGAACAGGTCCGCCCATGGGCCCCACTCGCCCGACGAGCCGGCGCGGGCAGCCACCTCCCGGTACCGCGCGTACTCCCGTTCGATCTCTTCGCCGCTGAACCGACCCACTACCGGCCTCCCCCGGATCAGGGTCGCACCCTAGGCTCGGTGCATGCGTGCGTGGCGAGCCCATGAGCTTGGTGAACCCGAGGCCGTGTTGGTCCTGGAAGACGTCGATCCGCCCGATCCCGGACCGGGTGAGGTGGCGATCGACGTGCGCGCCGCGGCGCTCAACTTCCCCGATGTGTTGATGTGCCGGGGCGAGTACCAAGTGAAACCACCCTTGCCGTTCACTCCCGGTGCCGAGGTCGCCGGGGTGGTGACCGGCGTCGGCGACGGCGTCGATCCCGGGCTGGTCAACGCTCGGGTGCTCGCCATCCCGAGCGCGGGCCGCGGCGCTTTTGCCGAGCAGACCCTCGCGGCGGAGGCGACAACGTTCGCGATCCCCGACGAGATGGAGTGGTCGGCGGCCGCGGCGCTCCACGTGACCTACCAGACCGGCCACGTTGCGCTGCACCGCCGCGCCGCGCTCCAACCCGGCGAGACGCTGCTCGTCCACGCCGGCGCGGGCGGCGTCGGGTCGGCGGCCATCCAGCTCGGGCTCGCCGCCGGCGCGCGTGTCCTGGCCACCGCCGGCGGGCCCGAAAAGGTCGCGGTTTGTCGGAACCTCGGCGCCGAGGTCGTGATCGACTACCGCGCGGGCGACTTCGTGCAAGCCGTCAAGGACGCGACCGACGGACGGGGAGCCGACGTCATCTACGACCCGGTCGGTGGTGACACCTTCGATCGCTCACGCAAGTGCGTCGCGTTCGAAGGGCGCATTCTGGTCATCGGCTTCGCCGGCGGGCGAATCGCCGACGCGCCGACAAATCACGCGCTGATCAAGAACTACTCGATCGTCGGGGTCCACTGGGGGTTCTACAACGTCATGGAGCCGAGCCTCATCGAGTCCACCCACGACGAGCTCATCCGCCTGTATGCAGCCGGCGCGATCGACCCGCTCGTCTCCGAACGTGTCCGGTTGGAGGACGTCCCCGAGGCGTTGCGGCGGCTCGGTGGGCGTGGCACCTGGGGAAAGGTCGTCTGCGAGGTCATGAGCTAAACCGGCAACCCGTTGGCACGGAGCGGGCAACCCGTTGGCACGGAGTGGGCCGGATCGGGCACCATCGTGGCTGTGTCCGACACTGTTCGTCTCCTTCCCGACCCCGATCAGCACGACCTGTTGCGGTCGACGCTCCAGCGGGTCAACCGCGCCTGCGACGCCGCGCGATTGGCCGCGCTCGACCAGGACGTTGACGACGGTGCGGCGTTGCGCACAGTCGTGAAGGAGGCCACCGAACGGTTCAAGCTCCCCGCTGGGCTGAGCGCTTCGGTCTTCGAACGCGTGCAGGAGTCCCTCACCGGTCCCCCAGGGCGTCGGCAGCGCTTCGGTGACTACCAGTCGCTCGCCATCCCGGCGAGCGCGCTCAAATGGACCGCCGGCGACCGGGTCACGATGCCGACCAGCGCCGGACGCCGCACCATCCGGGTGTACGTCGACGCCACCCGCGGCGGGCTCCGTCCACCACTCGAGGGCCGTGGCGCGACGCTCGTGTTCCGCAACAACGAGTTCGAGCTCGTCGGTACGTGAGCGAGCAAGACGGTCGGGGAGCGACCTCGAAGGTCGCGAGGATTCTGCTCGTCCGCCACGGCCAGTCGGATTGGAACGCCACCGGCCGCTGGCAGGGCCAGGCCGACCCGCCTCTGTCCGCGCTCGGCGAGCGTCAGGCGCACCACGCCGGTACCGCCGCCGAGCTCGCGACGCTCGACACGGTCGAGGCTTCGGACCTCGAGCGGGCGCGGCGTACGGCCGAGCTCGCGGTTGCCGGACGCGTCGAGCTGCGATGTGACGTCCGCTGGCGGGAGCGCCACGCGGGTGTGTGGCAGGGGTTGACGCGAGATGAGATCGACGCCGGCTGGCCCGGCTTCCTCGCCCGTGGTGCCCGTCCGGAGGGTTGGGAGCACGACGACGACCTGTACGCACGGGCCACCGGCGCGCTCATGGACCTCGCGCACCGCGCCGTGGGGGGTGTCGCGCTCGTCGTCACCCATGGCGGCGTGATCCGAACGGTCGAGCGCCGTCTCGGCGCGCCCGGAGAGCTGGTGCCCAACCTGGGCGCCCGGTGGCTGACCGTGGAGGACGGAGCGCTCGCGTTGGGTGAGCGAACCGTGCTCGTGGACGACGCCGAGATCACGATCCCCAGTCAGTTCTGAACCCAGCCGCCCGGCGCGGTGATGCGGTGGGCGACCTCGGACCAGGCACGACGAGTACGAGTAAACTCATTGGCTCCCTCAAACCGGAAACCCACCGGGGAACCCAACCGGAGAGCACCTGTGCCCGAATCCGACGCCGACCGGTCAAACTCCGAGCTGGCGTGTGAGCAGCGCTACGTCGACGCGGCCCTCGGCTGGCTCGAGCGCATGCGCACTTCTGCGAGCCGCGTGTCGGCTGCGTACTCCGACGTGCAGCGGGGTGGTACCCACCAGGCGCGCCTCGAGCGTGACATCGCGCACGACCTGACCCACCGGCGTCTGGCTGCTCTGGACATCGGCGACTCCGCGTTGGTGTTCGGCCGTCTCGACCTCGAACCGGCTGACGATCGAGAAAGCCGCCTCTACGTCGGCCGGCTCGCGGTCGACGACGCCGACCACACGCCACTCGTCATCGATTGGCGCGCCCCGGTCGCCGAGCCGTTCTACCGCGCGACGGCGGTCGAGCCGATGGGCGTGATCCGCCGCCGGCACTTCGTCGCCCACGGGGGTCGGATCACGGGGCTGGACGACGAGGTGTTCGACACCGACGCGGCCGTGGATGCCGGTTTCAAGATCGTGGGAGAAGGCGCGCTCCTCGCGGCGCTCGACCGCGAGCGCACGGGACGAATGCATGACATCGTTGCGACGATCCAGTCCGAACAGGACGAGGCGATCCGGGCCGACCTGGCCGGCGTCATCGCGGTCGCGGGCGGCGCAGGCACGGGCAAGACCGCGGTCGCGCTGCACCGTGCCGCCTACCTCTTGTACACACACCGGCGGCGCCTCCAGCACGAAGGTGTGCTGCTGCTCGGACCCAGCTCGGTGTTCCTGCGCTACATCGAAGAGGTGTTGCCGTCGCTCGGTGAGCACGACGTGCATCTCGCGACCCTTTCGGCGCTACGGCCCGAGGCTCGGCCGCGGGCCGTCGAGGACTCGACCGTGGCGGCGACCAAGGGTGACGCTCGGATGGCTCGGGTCATCGCGCGGGCGATCGAGGATCGTCAGCACCCGTTGCGGCGGGCGGTGAGGATCGCGATGGACGGCCTGGCGATCCGCATGAGCCGTGGCGACTCGCACCGGATCATCGCCCGAGCGCGAAGTCGGCGGGGGCCCCACAACGAGCAACGCCAGTTCGTGGTCGGCCTCGTGGTCGACCTCCTCGTCCGGCGGTACCGCGCCGCGGTCGCCGACGCACACCGGGGTGGCCCGGTGCTGGACCTCGGGTTGGACGAGGACGGCACGCCGATGCTGGACCCGATGGTGGCCGGTGCGTTGGCTCGAGGTGACGAGCCGACACCCGAGTGGGAGGAAGACCTGCGTTCGCGGCTGCGCCAACGGCCGGAGGTGCGCGAGATCCTCAACTGCATGTGGCCGGTGCTGCACGGCGCCGAGCTGGTGCGTGATCTGTTCGGGTTCCGTGCGCTGGTGGCCTCGGCCGCTGCGGGAATCCTGACCGACTCCGAACTGGCAGGGCTCGTACGTCCCCGGGGCGAGCGGCCTGCCGATACGCGATGGACCGACGCCGACGTGGCCCTGGTCGACGAGGCGGAGGCCCTGGTCGGGTCGATCGACCTCGCTCGACCGACGCGCACTCGAGGACGGAGCGCGGAAGAGGCCGACGCCGACGCCGTCCGCACTGCCACGCGGGTCGTGGAGGAGATGGAGCTCGGAGGCTTCACCGACGCGGAGACCCTGGCCGCGCGGTTCGCGCCTCCTGCTGACGGGCGCGTCTCGGCTGCGAGTGAGCTGCGCACCTACGGTCACGTCCTCGTCGACGAGGCGCAAGACCTCACCCCGATGCAGTGGCGCATGGTCGGGCGCCGGGCGCCGGGCGGCTCGATGACGCTCGTCGGTGACTTCGGCCAGGCCAGCCGGCCCGGCGCGGCGAGTGGCTGGGACGACGTGCTCGCCGGCCTCGCCCCACGTCGGGGGGCGCGGATCGTGGAGCTCACCGTCAACTACCGCACGCCCGCAGAGATCATGGCCGTCGCGCACCGGCTGCTCGCAGTGGCGGCGCCGAACGTGCCGCCGACACGAGCAGTGCGGTCCACCGGCGAAGAGCCGCGGTTCCTGAGGGTCGGTCGCGCCGATCGGGTGGCCCTGGTCGGCGATGCGGTTCGGACTGCCCTGAGACGAGGCGGCAAGATCGTGGTGATCGCGCCGCCGCCCCTGCACGACGAGCTCGTCGTCGAGCTGGCCGATGCGGGCGCGGTCGCGGATTCGGCTGCGGCGATGGACGCGCCGGTCGCGATTCTCACCGCCGTGGAATCGAAGGGCCTCGAGTTCGACCACGTCATCGTTATCGAGCCCGCGGCGTTGGTCACGCCCGATCCGGCCGGGCTGCGCCTGCTCTACGTGACGCTCACCCGCGCCACCCAGACGCTCACCGTCGTGCACGCTGACCCCCTCCCCGAAGCTCTCGTCCCGTAGCCGCGTTGTCCCCCGGCCGTGCTCGATCTCGCTGCGCAGCGATGCCCGCAGAGGTGTCTAGGGTGGGCGCCATGACGATCACCGACGAGGACCGCTGTGCGGCCGAGATCAGATGGGACCTCGAACCGCTCGTCGACGGGCGAGGCGCAGAAGGGGTCGACGCGCTGGTCGATGAGGCCGACCGCATCGCGGACTCACTCGAGACCCGCCGCGCCCACGTGGCCGAGCTCGACGCGAAGGCCCTCGCCACGTTCATGGGTGAGCTTGCCGAGCTCAACGATCGGCTCGGTCGGGCAGGTTCGTACGCAAGCCTGGCGTTCGCGGTCGATACCGCCGCCCCGGCTGCCGGCGCCTTGATGCAGCGAGTCGAGGAGCGAAGCACCGCCATCTCGACGCGGGTCCTGTTCTTCGAGCTCGAGTGGGCGGCCCTGTCGGACGAGCGGGTGGATGAGCTGCTCGCCGACGAGGACCTGTCGTTCTGCCGCCACTGGCTTCGATCCGCGCGCCGGTATCGCCCCCACCTGTTGTCCGAGCCCGAGGAACAGCTCATGGCCGAGAAGTCGGTCACGGGCGCGAGCGCCTGGACTCGACTCTTCGACGAGCTCACTTCGGCGATCCGACTCGATCTGCACGGTGAAGACGTCGGCATCGAACAGGGCCTTTCCCTCCTCCAGTCGCCCGACCGGGAGGTCCGGCGCACCGCCGCCGAGGCAGTGACCGCCGGGCTCGCACCGGGACTGCGTACCCGGGCCTTCGTGTTCAACACCCTGCTCGCCGACAAGGCCACCGACGACCGACTCCGCCACTTCGACGGCTGGCTCGCGAGCCGGAACCTGGCCAATGAGGCCACTGACGAGTCCGTCGAAGCGCTCGTCTCGGCGGTGGAAGCTCGCTATGACATTCCCCAGCGGTGGTACGCGCTCAAGGCGCGCGTGCTCGGTCTGGACCGACTCGCCGACTACGACCGCATGGCGTCGGTCGCCGCCGCCGAGGAGGAGTTCGCGTGGTCAGAGGCGACGCGCATTGTGATTGATGCCTACGAGTCGTTCTCGCCCGATCTCGCCGCGGTCGTGCGGCGGTTCCTCGACGAGCCCTGGATCGACGCGCCGGTACGCCCAGCGAAGCGGCCCGGGGCTTTCTGCGCGTACACGGTGCCGTCGCACCATCCCTATGTCCTCTTGAACTACACCGCGCGGCGACGTGACGTGTTGACGCTCGCGCACGAGCTCGGCCACGCGGCACACGCCTACCTGGCGCGCGAGCGCGGAGTCTTTCACCAGATGACGCCGCTGACACTCGCGGAGACGGCGTCGGTGTTCGGTGAGACCGTGACCTTCGGGCGGCTGCTCGACGCCACGACCGACCCCGACGCCCGCCTCGCCCTGCTCGCGGAGAGTCTCGAAGGCCAGATCGCAACCGTGTTCCGCCAGACGGCGATGAACCGCTTCGAAGCCGCCGTGCACACCGCCCGCCGAGAAGAAGGCGAGCTCAGCGTCGAACGCTTCGGCGACCTGTGGGTGCAGACCCAGGTGCCAATGCTCGGTGACGCGGTCGAGCTCACCGACGGCTACCGAACGTGGTGGAGCTACATCCCGCACTTCATCGGGACGCCGGGCTACGTGTACGCCTACGCCTACGGGCAACTGCTCGCGCTGTCGGTATACCGGCGCTACACCGAAGAGGGCGAGGACTTCGTGCCGCGCTACCTCGAGCTCCTCGCGGCCGGTGGGTCTGCCTCACCCGAAGAGCTCGGCCGTATCGTTGGCGTCGACCTCGCCGATCCCGGCTTCTGGGACGGGGGGCTCGCGATCGTGGCCGAACAGCTCGACGCCGCGGAAGCCGCGGCCGTGGCCAGCGGCCGATTGTGAGCGGGCTGCTCGCGGGCCGAACTGCACTGGTCACCGGTGGCGGTGGCGGCATCGGACGGGGCATCTCGGAGCGGTTCGCCGCGGAGGGAGCGCTGGTCGTCGTCGCGGAGATCGACGCCGAGCGGGCTCACGACACCGTGAGCGCCATCAACGCCGCTGGTGGCGAGGCGCGAGTCGAGGTCCTCGACGTGCGCGAGCGGGACCAAGTGGACGCGGTCGCGGCGCGCGTTGGTCGGATCGACGCACTGGTCAACAACGTCGGCCACTACGGCGGAGCGCGCGGCGGCTTCCTCGCGAGCGACGAAGCCGAGTGGGACGTGCTCTACCGCATCAACCTGTACCCCGTGTTCGTCTGCACACGGGCGTTCGCACCCGCGATGGTGGATGCCGGTGCGGGCACCATCATCAACCTGTCGACGGTCGAGGCGTTTCGGGGCATTCCCAACCGGTCCGTCTACTCGGCGTTCAAAGCTGCGATCACCGGTTTCACCAAGAGCCTTGCGCTCGAGCTCGGGCCGGCCGGTGTGCGGGTCAATGCGATCGCGCCCGACCTCACCGAGACGCTCCAAGTGCCCTACTCGCGTTGGATCACCGAGGAACAACAGGAGCTGATCCCGCACTGGGTACCGGTCGGACGGTTCGGTACTCCGCACGACATCGCCGGTTGTGCGTTGTTTCTGGCGTCGGACCTGTCGGCGTTTGTCACCGGTACGACGATTCACGCCGACGGCGGCAGCCTCGCCGCGGGCGGCTGGTTCCGCCGCGCGGACGACACCTGGACCAACCGCCCCCTCGCCCCC
>DASRPD010000039.1:0-60547 GCA_035646535.1 Acidimicrobiia bacterium | reverse complement strand
TCACCGTCGCGCAGCAGCGCCAAGTCGACCGCCGCGGCCACGACCTCGTCGGCGCGCCGAAGACCGACGCCGGGCGCCGCACCGTCGCCCTTCCAGCGACCCTCGTCAACGATCTCGCGCTCCACCTCGACAAGTACGCGCCGCGCGCCGACGATGGCTACGTCCTCACCGGCCAGAAGGGTGGCCCACTCGCACCACACGTCTTGCAGAACGCATGGGCGAAGGCCCGCGCTGAGGTCGGCGTTCCCGACCTTCACCTGCACGACCTCCGACACCTAGCCGGCACGCTCGCCGCGGGCACCGGTGCCGGGACCAAAGAGTTGATGTACCGCCTCGGCCACGCCAGCCAGCAAGCGGCTCTCCGCTACCAGCACGCCACCCGGGAGCGCGACCAAGCCATCGCCGAGGCACTTGACCGGCTGCTGAGCGTGACTCCGGACACGTCCGAGGACACATTCCCGGACGAGTAACGAGACAAATTACATGGTCGTTGTTCGTATCAGTGCTGTTCAAACCTCTGTAGAGTTGGACAGAACTATGGACAAGTTCGAAGACTGACGTGGAGCATCCCTGGATCACATTCGACCTCGACCTCACGCGGATGAGCGCGTCCTTCTGGATGCTCCTGGGCGAGGCGAGATCGAAGTGCCACCACCTTGCGCGCGTGCCCCTTCCGAAGGCGTATGCCGATCAACTGCACATCGTGAGCCTCGCGAAGGGCGCACACGCCACGACGGCGATCGAGGGCAACACCCTCTCGGAGGAGACGGTGCAGGCGATCGTGGAGCGTCGCCCTGTCGACGCGTCGCCCGAATACCAGGTGCGAGAGGTGGAGAACGTCATCACCGCCTACAACTGGGTTCTCGGGGAGATCCGCGCCGGACACACCCCGGACCTGACACCGAAGCTCGTCGCTGACTTCAACCGGATGGTGCTCGATGGTCTCGACGACCTTGAAGACCATGTGGTACCCGGAGAGATCCGGACCGATCCTGTTGTCGTCGGGCCCTATCGAGCGCCGGATGCTGTTGAGTGCGACGCCCTGCTCGCGCATATGTGTGAGTGGCTCAACAGTTCGGGATTCGCCGGAGAGGGAGACATGCGTCTGCCGACCGCGATCATCCGCGCGTCGATGGCGCACCTGTACCTCGCATGGATCCATCCGTTCGGCGACGGCAACGGCCGCACGGCTCGTCTTTGCGAGTACCTCGTGCTGGTGACCTCGGGTGTGCCGACGTCTGCTGCGCACCTCATCTCGAATCACTGCAACGACACGCGCGATGAGTACTACCGACAACTGCGCTACGCGAGCGAGTCCGGCGGTGATGTCAGCAAGTTCCTCGAATACTGCGCAGAGGGGTTCGTATCCGGACTGAGTGGCCAGCTGCAGTACGTCTACGACCGCCAAGTCCGACTGACGTGGCATGAGCACGTCGCCGAGCAGGTGACCGGCCGCGACCCGGAGATGCGTCACAGACGCAGCCTGATCGCCGACGCGCTCCTCGGTCGCGGCGTGGTGACGAAGAAGGATCTCACGCGGCTCACGGCTGACCTCGCGGCCGCGTACGCCAACTGTGGACCGAAGACGCTCACCCGGGACCTCAACGAACTTGTACGGCTCGAGCTGATCGTCGAACGAGAGGGCGGCTACGCGGCTCGGGAGGACGTACTCCTGAACCTCCTGCCGCTTGTCGTGCAGGAACCGCCGGAGCAGACCGACGGCGGGCAGGTTGGTCCGTAGGTCACGTGAAGGTCACGCCGCCGATTCCGCCTTCCGGGCGGAGGCACCTGAGGGCGGCCGAAACCGGCGCTGACCTGGACCGGTGTACTGGAGCGGGTGACGAGAATCGAACTCGCGTTCTCAGCTTGGGAATTTCACCGGACGGGCTCCGACGAACGCTGGCGAACGGATTTCGCAGGTCGATGCCCATCTCCGAATAGCGCCGGGCGTCAGCGGGCGTCCACGGCCGCGGGATCACCGCGGGATGGACCGAGGGCCCGACCCGGGCCGAGGCCCTTCCCTCAGAACGGGTATCCCGGAGCTGCGCTCCTCAAGTAGCGCCCACCGTCGTCGATGAATAGGGCATGCGATCAGCGATCGGACGGAGCCTCGCTGTCGGGGTGCTCCTGCTGGTGGTTGCAGTCGCGTGCGACAAGGACAAGGAACAGAGTGCGCAGCGTGCGGGCCGCGGGCGGGCCGATGCGAGGCACACGACTGCGCCGGCGCCCTCGACCACCGCGACGACGCTCTCACCGCCACCGCGAGCAACCGAGACGACGCTTCCCCCGACGACACGGGCGACCCTGCCGCCGCGACCTTCGTGCAGAGTGGCCTACGACCAGTGCCTCCCTGCGTCGAGTCCCCTCGTAACAGTCGCGAACGACGACCCGCCCCCGGTGATCGTGCCCGGCAGCGCGACGATCGTCGAAGGGAACACGGGAACCCAGACGTTGAATGTTCCCGTCGTGTTGTCGACGGTCTCGTCGCTGCCGGTGACGGTGCAGTGGGCCACCCTGGACCACACTGCCACCGCACCCAGCGACTACACGGCCGCGTCGGGCACACTCACCTTCGCGCCCGGCATCACCAACGCCACCGTAGCGATCACCGTCAACGGCGACACGCTCCCCGAAGCCGACGAGATCTTCGCCATCGCGTTCACCAACGCCACCAACGCCACCATCGGCGGGTTCTGGGGCCTCGGGTTCGGGACCATCCAAAACGACGACTGACATTCCCCGAGAGTCGCGAGACCGACTGTCCGGGTTGGCCATGCGGTCACACGAGACGAATCGCACCCCAACATCGAATACCGAGTCGCGTTCCGGGTGTGTCGACGCGCTTAGTCATCGCATGACGGAAGAACTGAGGAAGGGAAGGCGCCGGGGGCGCTGGCGATCGGCCGCGCCACGCTCTACGAGCTGATCGCCGATCGTCAGATCGAAGTTCTGCACATCGGGCGCTCGACTCGGATCCCGCTCGACGCCGTACGAGCCTTCGTCGAGGATCAACGAAACCGCCGATCACCAGATACCGTGGCGATCCTTCCCTCCTCAGATCTTGGCTCGTCGACGCAGTCCCGGCAACAGTGACCAGCCCTCCCGTTCGAGCCAAGACAAGATCGTCCGCGATCCCCACCCCGGATGCTCGCGGCGCATCTCCTACGGTCTGTCGGGCCACCCCATACCGGCGGGCCACATCAGTCACCGAGGCAGCGTCGTTGAGCACCTCCGACACCGCCTGATACCGAAGTTCCACCAGTCCCAGCTCCACGAGCATCGACGGCCTCCTCCGCATCCGTGATCGCGTACGACCACAGCGAAGAAGACGGACACCGCCAACTGGTGGACCAACGAGTGTCAGAAACCTACCGGGGCCACTGTCGCCAAGAACCGGGGCGGCGATGTTGGAGCGGGTGACGAGAATCGAACTCGCGTTCTCAGCTTGGGAAGCTGATGTTCTGCCGCTGAACTACACCCGCGAAGGACCAGGTTCCTGCCGTGGCGGGAGCCGGCTCCGCTCGGGATCGTAGCGGCCCAAGCTCGCGCACTTCGCAGTCGACCACGGCCGTCGAGACGGTCGATCGCTAGAGTCCCGAGTCGTGATCCTCTCCGACCAGACCCTGCGCGAAGAGCTCGCGGACGGTCGCATCGTCATCGACCCGCTCGGCGACGACTGCGTGCAGCCCAGCTCGGTCGACCTGCACGTCGATCGGTACTTCCGCGTGTTCCGCAACGACACCACGCCGTTCATCGACCCCAAGCAGTCTCAGGAGGACCTGACCGAGCTCGTCGAGGTCGCCGCCGACAAGACCTTCATCCTCCATCCGGGCGAGTTCGTGCTCGGCTCCACCCTCGAGCGGGTCGCACTCCCCGACGACCTCGTCGCCCGCCTCGAAGGAAAATCCTCGCTGGGCCGCCTGGGCCTGCTCATTCACAGCACCGCGGGATTCGTGGACGCGGGCTGGGACGGCCACCTGACCCTCGAGCTGTCCAACGTCGCCAATCTGCCGATCGCGATCTATCCGGGCATGAAGATCGGCCAGATCTCCTTCATCCGGATGACAACCCCGGCCGAGCACCCCTACGGGAGTGACGCGGCCGGCTCGAAGTATCAGGGCCAGCGCGGCCCGACGCCGAGCCGCTACTACCGGAACTTCCACGATGGTGACTCCTAGGCGCGAGCCCGTGCGGTGCGAGTGGGCGCGCACCGATCCGGCGATGGTCGCCTACCACGACGACGAGTGGGGCGTCGCCGAGCACGACGACCATCGCCTGTTCGAGCTGCTCACCCTCGAGGGCGCCCAGGCGGGTCTGAGCTGGAGGACCATCCTGGCCAAGCGTGAGGGCTACCGGCGTGCGTTCGTCGGCTTCGATCCCACCCGGGTCGCGCGCTTCACCGCGAAGCGTGTCGATCGGCTCGTCGAGGACCCGAGCATCGTGCGCCACCGAGGCAAGATCGAGTCCACCGTCGGCAACGCCGCGGCCGTGCTCGGGCTGCAGCAGGAGTTCGGTAGCCTCGACGCCTTCCTGTGGGACTTCGCCGGCGGAGCGCCGCGCCGGCCCTCGTACCGGCGGGTCGCCGACCTTCCCGCGGCGACCGAGGAGTCCAAGGCGATGAGCAAGGATCTGAAGCGGCGCGGCTTTCGCTTCGTCGGGCCGGCCACCGTCTACGCGTTCATGCAGGCCGCCGGCTTCGTGAACGACCACACCCGTGATTGCTTCCGATGGCGAGAAGTTGGTGGGAACGCGTAAACCCCGCTGGTCGCTGTGGCGTCCCCTCAGTATGAGACCACGTGTGCTTCGAGCAGCAATCCTCGCCCTGGCGGTCCTGCTCGCGGGATGTGACGGCGGAGGATCGGGGGGCTCGGGCGACGCGGGGCTGGACACGACGATCACCTCACCACCCGACTCCTCGCCCAATCCCACGCCGCCCGACGGCGCGCAGGAGGTCGAGCCGCGGCCGGGCATGGACGACGTGCATCCGATCTCGTTCGACTCGGCCATCCCGAGCGCCGACGGTCGAAGCCTCACGGTGGCTTTCACCGGCGGCGTGGCGCCGTGCTTCGTGCTCGACCACGTCGACGTCGACATCCAGCCCGACGCGGTGACGGTGACGCTGTACGCGGGGCACGAACCCGCACCGGAACCGGTGGCGTGCATCGAGATTGCGGCGTTCTACGAGACGACGGTGGAGCTGAGCGAGTCGCTCGCCGGCCGACCCGTCCTCGACGGCGCACTTGCCGTCGCGCCCTGACACGGCACGCGGACGAGCACCGCCACTCCCCGTCGGCTCAGCGTTGGTGCGATTCCCGTCGCTCTGCGACGGGAATCGCACCAACGGAGGAGGGCGAAGGGACGGGAGGAGGAGGGCGAGGGGACGGGAGGAGGAGGAGATGAGGGGACGGGCGATCGGCGAGCGGCCTGCCGGCTGCTACAGGCCGGGTTCGAAATCTGCGGTGACCGGCGCGGCCTGTTCCGACTCGTTGTCGAGCGCTTCGAGGAGCATCTCGGCGATGTCTTGGACCTTGACGTCTTCGTCGCGGCCCTCGCCCTTCACGCCGTCTTCCATCATCACGTAGCAGAACGGACACGCCACCGCGATTCGCGAAGCGCCGGTGGCGATGGCTTCCTGGGAGCGTTCGACGTTGACCTTCTTGCCGGTCGTCTCTTCCATCCACATCCGCGCGCCACCGGCGCCGCAGCACATGCCCTTCGTGCCGTTGCGCGGCATCTCGACGACGTCGATGCCGCCGAGCTGGCTGATGACCTTGCGTGGCGCCATGTAGATGTCGTTGTGACGGCCGAGGTAGCAGGAGTCGTGATAGGTGACGCGCTCGGGCAGCGACGCACCGGCCAGCGAGAGCCGCCCGTCGGCGACGAGCTCGGTGAGCAGCTGCGCGTGGTGGACGACCTCGTAGGTGCCCTCGAGCTGCGGGTACTCGTTGCGCAACGTGTTGAAGCAGTGCGGGCACTGGGTGATGATCTTCTTGACGCCCATGCCGTTCAGGGTCTCGATGTTCTGCATGGCGAGCATCTGGAAGATGTACTCGTTGCCCGAACGGCGGGCGGAATCTCCCGTGCACAGCTCGGAGGGCCCGAGGATCGCGAAGTCGAGCCCGGCGCGCTGGAGCAGCTGTGCGACGGCGCGACTCGCCTTCTTGTTGCGGTCGTCGAAGCTGCCGGCACAGCCGACCCAGTACAGGTACTCGTGATCGAAGGCGCCGCCCGGTTCGACGATCTCGATGCCTTCGAGGCTCTCGGTCCAGTCGGCCCGCTCGCCCTGGTTCATGCCGTACACGTTGGAGGTGTTCTCCATGGCGCGGTAGGTGTTGCCGAGCTCGACCGGGAAGTCGCTCTCCATGAGCGAGAGGTACCGGCGCATGTCGAGGATCTTGTCGAGGATCTCGATGTTGACCGGACAGATCTCGTCACACGCCTTGCAGGTCGTGCAGGCCCACAGCTCTTCGGAGGTGATGCGCTCGAACACGTTGTCGGCGGCGATGGTCACGCCCGGCGCGGTGCCGACCGGGGGTGAGACCACCGGGTCGCCGGTCGCGTCCATGACCTCGCCGATCTTCAGGACGATCTCACGCGGGTCGAGCGGCTTGCCCGTGGCGTGTGCCGGACACACCGACGTGCACCGCCCGCAGATCGTGCACGCGTCGGTGTCGAAGAGCTGCTTCCAGGTGAAGTCCGAGATCTGGGTGGCACCGAAGCTCTCGAGCTCGGTCTCCATCAGGTTCGGCATCGGCTTCATGGCGCCCTTGGGGCGATCCTTGTCCGACAGGAACATGTTCATGGGCGAGGTGACCATGTGGCGCAGCATCGTCGTCGGCAGGATGGCGAGGAACGCCACGAACGCGACGACGTGCAGTCCCCACGACCACCGCTGCGCGTCACTCAGGGAGCCGGCGCTCCAACCGTCGAGCAGTCCCGACAGGGCCCAGCCGACAAAGCTCCACTGCTCGAAGTCCGCCCCCGCGCCGAGCGTGTCGCGCAGGTGGGCGATGCGGAACGCCTCGGTGGTGAACCCGGTGACCGCGATGGTCAGGAACGTGGCCAGGATGACCAGGTGCTCGGGTTTCGTCTTGATGCGGATCCGGTACGGCCGCTGGATGTATCGGCGCGCCAGCGCCCACACGATTCCGGCCAGGAACACGAGCCCGAACGCCTCGGCGACGAACGAGTAGGCCTGGTAGGTGCGACCGTGGAGGAACTTGAGGCTCTCGGGGAGCTGATGGTCGATCTCGAGGATGATCGTGACTGCGAACAGCACGAGGAAGCCGAAGTAGATGAGCGAGTGCATGACGCCCGCGGCGGGGTCGCGCAGCAGCGTCTGCATCCAGACGCCGGCGCGGAAGTCACGCAGGCGACGCTCGGCGTTGTGCTTGGTCACTCGCCGGTCGTCGGGTTGGCCGCGCTCGTAGTTGCGAACCCGCAGCGAGACGAGCCACGCGACGACCATCAGCATCACCGCGATCGACGCGTAGAAGGCCACCTCGACCGGCGCGGGGACGTTGCCGAACACGGGTCGGCTGATGGCCGAGTCCTCGTGCCAGTGGGTGATCTCGGGCGCGATTCCCGACGCGATGGTCCCGAGTGCCGCAGCCAGCCCGACGATGAGCACCCACTGGTGAGGCTTCGGCAAGTACTTGCGCACGGCCCGAACCTAGTCCGCGCCGCGAACTCGAGCCGCCTCGGGCGAGTCCATCGGCGTGAGCTACGTCGCGCCGTCTTCTCTGAACGGTTCGACGAGGAACTGCGTGATCCGAGCGCGACCGCCCGGACGAAGACGGTCGGGCTAGTGCACCGACTGCATGTCGGCATCGCGCAGGCGGCGGGCCATTCCGGCCAGGAGCTTGCGAGCAAAACCGGGTGCTTCGTCGATGAGGCCGCCGAACTCCCGCTGGCCCAACACGACCAGCTCCATCTCGGATTCCGCGGTCACGGTGGCGTTGCGCGGCGCCTTGTCGAGCAGAGCGAGCTCGCCGAACGCACCACCGGGGCCGAGGGTCGTGATCGTGCGTCCCTTGCGGCTGACCCTGGCCGTCCCCTCGAGGATGACGAAGAACTCCTGGCCGGCGCTTCCCTCCGAGCAGAGCACGGCGCCGGGTTCGACCCGGACGTCTTCTCCTCGGCGGGCGAGGAGCGCCAGGTCCTTCTTCGAGAGGGCGCTGAAGAGCGGCACCTCGGCCAGATGACGCAGGTACTCACCTCGACGAGCCATGCGGAGAATCTAGCCACGCTGTCGACGTTGTCAACCGCTGGGGGAATATGAGCGCTGTGCGAAAAGTTGATACACTTCGACTCAAGATTCGTCTAGACTCACCTCAAGGCTGGCAGCCTGGCTGCCGATCCCCTGACGAGCCCACGAATCCCGACACTTCAGATCTCACGGAGGCAACCACCATGGCCAAGGCTGTCGGCATCGACCTCGGTACCACCAACTCGGTGGTCTCGGTCCTCGAGGCGGGCGAACCCGTCGTCATTCCCAACGCGGAAGGGTCGCGCACCACACCGTCGGTCGTCGCGTTCTCCAAGACCGGCGAGGTCCTCGTCGGTGAGGTCGCCAAGCGTCAGGCGATCACCAACCCCGACCGCACGATCCGGTCGGTGAAACGCGAGATGGGCACCAACTGGTCCGTCGACATCGACGGCAAGGCCTACAACGCGCAGGAGATCTCCGCCCGAATCCTGCAGAAGCTGAAGCGCGACGCCGAGGCGTACCTGGGTGACACGGTGAGCGAGGCCGTGATCACCGTGCCCGCGTACTTCGGCGACTCCGAGCGCCAGGCGACCTGACCGGCCTCGAGGTGCTGCGCATCATCAACGAGCCGACTGCGGCGTCGTTGGCCTACGGCCTCGAGAAGGACAGCGACCGGACGATCCTCGTCTTCGACCTGGGTGGCGGCACATTCGACGTGTCGGTGCTCGAGATCGGTGACGGTGTCTTCGAGGTCAAGTCGACCGCGGGGAACACCCACCTCGGTGGAGACGACTGGGACCAGCGCGTCATCGATTGGATGGTCGGCGAGTTCAAGAACGCCCATGGTGTCGACCTCGGCGTCGACAAGATGGCGACCCAGCGCCTCAAGGAGGCCGCCGAGAAGGCGAAGATCGAGCTGTCGTCCCTCGCGGAGACCTCCATCAACCTGCCGTTCGTCACCGCGACCGCCGACGGGCCGCTCCACTTGGAGCTCACACTGACCCGCGCGAAGTTCCAGGAGCTGACCGCCGACCTGCTCGAGGCGTGCAAGGGGCCGTTCGAGCAGGCCATTCGCGACGCCGGCCTCGACAAGGGCGAGCTCGAACACGTCGTCCTGGTCGGCGGCTCGACCCGGATGCCGGCGGTCGCCGATCTCGTGAAGGACCTCACCGGCAAGGATCCCGACAAGGGAGTCAACCCGGACGAGGCCGTCGCCATCGGTGCCGCAGTCCAGGCCGGCGTCCTCAAGGGTGACGTGAAGGACATCCTCCTGCTCGACGTCACGCCGCTGTCGCTCGGTATCGAGACCAAGGGTCAGATCATGACCAAGCTCATCGAACGCAACACGACGATCCCGACCAAGCGCTCCGAGGTGTTCACCACCGCGGACGAGAACCAGCCCAGCGTCGAGATCAAGGTGCTCCAGGGCGAGAGCGACATGGCGTACCGCAACAACGCGCTCGGCACGTTCCAGCTCGTCGGGATTCCGCCGGCGCCGCGGGGCACGCCGCAGATCGAGGTCACCTTCGACATCGACGCGAACGGCATCGTGCACGTGTCGGCGAAGGACCTCGGTACGGGCAAGGAACAGAAGATGACGATCACCGGCGGCACCGCGCTCGGCAAGGAGGAGATCGACCGCATGATGGCCGAAGCCGAGGCCCACGCCGACGAAGACCGCGCTCGACGCGAGGAGGCAGAGGTCCGCAACCAGGGCGACACCCTCGTGTTCCAGACGGAGAAGCTCCTCACCGAACAGGGTGAGAGCGTCTCGGCCGACGAGCGCACGAAGATCGAGGGCGCGCTCGGCGCGCTGAAGGAAGCCCTCGGGGGCACCGACGTCGACACAGTGCGTTCCGCCCATGAAGCGCTGATCGGCGCGAGCCAGGAGTTCGCGCAACGGCTGTACGCAGCGGCGCAGAGCGAGGGCCAGACCGCGGGTGGCGGCGCGGGTGCGACGTCATCGGCCCCGTCCGATGACGAGGTCGCCGACGCCGAGATCGTCGACGAGCCGGGTGAGCAGAGCGCCTGATGCCCGAGAGCGAGCCGACCGTGCCATCCGGTGCTGTTGGCGCCGAGCCGGTCGCCGATGACGAGGTGGTCGAGGGTGAGGTCGCCGATGACGAGGTGGTCGAGGGTGAGGTGATCGACGGTGAGGTGATCGACGGTGAGGTGGACGCGGACGCGGTCGCCTCGTCCGCCGATGTCGAGGCCCTGCGCGCTGAGCGCGACGGACTCGTCGATGATCTGCGCCGGCTCCAGGCCGAGTTCTCCAACTACAAGAAGCGCATGCTGCGCGACCAGACCGCAGTCGTCGAGCGCGCCAGCGAGGGTCTGGTCGAGCAGCTCTTGTCGGTGCTCGACAACTTTGAGTTGGCGTTGTTGTCGCTCGAAGCGGATGACAATGTTCGCAAGGGTGTCGAGTTGGTGTTCGCGGACTTCTTCGCCGTCTTGGAGAAGGCCGGTCTCGCGCGCATCGCCGCGCAGGGCGCGCCGTTCGATCCAAACGAGCACGAGGCCGTGTTGCAGGAGGAAGGTGACCATGAGCCGGTCGTCGCCGAAGTGATGCGCGCGGGCTACACCCTCAAGGGTCGTGTGTTGCGCCCCGCGATGGTGAGGGTCTCCCGCGCCGGGCGGTGAACCGCTGATGGCTCCCCAACGAGAGTGGTTCGAGAAGGACTACTACGCCACGCTCGGCGTCTCCGACGGCGCGGACGACAAGGCGATCACCGCCGCCTACCGCGCGCTCGCCAAGCGATACCACCCGGACCGGAACAAGGGTGACTCCGAGGCCGAGGAGCGGTTCAAGGAAGTGGCCGCGGCCTACGACGTGCTCGGCGACGCGGACAAGCGCAAGGAGTACGACGAGGTCCGGCGCATGGTCGCGTCCGGCATCGGCCCGGACGGCCCTGGCGGCGGCAGCGCCGGCTTCGGACCCGGTGGGCACCAGAACGTGCGGTTCGACTTCGAGGATGGCGGAGGCCTGGGCGACATCCTTGGCGGTCTGTTCGGTGGCGGTGGCAGCGCGGGTGGCCGCGGTGCACGCGGCCGACGCCGCGGTGGCGCGGCCCGCCAACCCCGGCGCGGCGACGATCTCGTGACCGAGCTCCACCTCGACTTCCTCGAGGCGGTGCACGGCATCACGACCGCGGTGAGCTTCACGTCCGACGCGGTCTGCACTGAGTGTCACGGATCCGGAGCGAAGCCCGGCACCTTCCCCGAGGCGTGCACCACGTGCGGGGGAAGCGGTTCGGTGGCGATCGACCAGGGTCCGTTCTCCTTCTCGGAGGTGTGTCCGACGTGTGGCGGGTCGGGATTGGTCGTCAAGGACAAGTGTCTGCAGTGCAAGGGCGCGGGAGTCGAGCGGCGCGCGCGCGAGGTGAAGGTCCGCATTCCCGCCGGTGTCGACGACGGTCAGCGCATTCGCGTCAAGGAGCGGGGGGGTGCGGGCGCGTTCGGCGGCCCGCCCGGTGATCTCTTCGTCAAGGTCCACGTCCGACCGGACGCACGGTTCGGCCGAAAGGGTCGCGATCTCACCCTCGCGGTGCCGGTCACGTTCGTGGAGGCAGCGCTCGGCGCCAAGGTCCGCATTCCCACCCTCGGCGATCCGGTCACGGTGAAGGTCCCGGCCGGGACCCAGAGCGGCAAGACCGTGCGCGTCCGTCGTCGAGGTATCGAGACGGCCAAGGCAACGGGGGACCTTCTCGTGACGTTCGAGGTCGTGGTGCCCACCAAGCTCGACGGGGCACAGAAAGAGGCGGTCGAGAGTCTCGCCCAGGCGTTCCCGGGTGACCCGCGCGCCGATCTGCTGGAGGCGTCGCCATGAACGACGACGAGCGTGCGCTGTACGTGATCTCGGTCGCGGCCGAGCTGGCCGGGGTGCACCCTCAGACCCTGCGGATCTACGAACGCAAGGGGCTCATCGAGCCGCAGCGAACCGCAGGTCGAAGCCGGCGGTACTCCGAGCGCGACATCTCGCTGCTCCGGCGCATCCAGGACCTCACCTCGGCGGGGATCAACCTCGCGGGCGTGCAGCGGGTCCTCGAGCTCGAAGCCGAGGTCGGACAGCTGCGCACCCAGCTCGATCGGGCCCACGCCCGCTACCGCCGTGAGCTCGTGCCCGTGCGCGAGGCCACCCTGCGCCGGCCCCGCCGGCCCTGAGCTGAGCGGGCGAGAGATCCGGGGCCGTTGAGCCCCGAATGGGAATGCGAAAGTTGATAACAATGTTGTCAAGTTTGACCGTCGTGCAACCGAGGTAGGTCACATGCCGCTCGAACCCAACCGTTTCACCCGCAAGACGGGCGAGGCCATCGGCGCCGCCCAGTCGCTCGCGCGCGAGCAGAACCACTCCCAGGTCGCCCCCGAGCACCTGCTGGCCGCGCTGGTGGGTCAGCCCGAAGGTGTCGTGCTGCCCGTGCTGGAGCGGGTCGGCGTCGCGCCGAAGGCGGTGCGCGACCTCGTCGACGCCGCGCTCGCGGCGCTTCCCCAGGTGTACGGAGCGACGGCCCAGACCGCCACGCTCGCACCGGACACCTACCGGCTGCTCGAGAGCGCCGACTCCGAGCGTGCCGAGCTCGGCGACGACTACCTCTCGACCGAGCACATCCTGCTCGCCATGGCCGAAGTCGCTGGCGGGGTGGGTGACCTGCTGCGCGGCCTCGGTGTCACCAAGGAAGCGGTGCTCGACGCGCTCAAGTCCGTGCGGGGCTCGCATCGAGTCACGAGTGAGAACCCCGAAGAGCAGTACCAGGCACTGGAACGGTTCGGCCGCGACCTCACCGAGGACGCGCGCAGCGGCAAGCTCGACCCGGTCATCGGCCGTGACGACGAGATCCGCCGCATCATCCAGGTGCTCTCGCGTCGCACGAAGAACAACCCCGTGCTGATCGGTGACCCCGGCGTCGGCAAGACCGCGATCGCCGAAGGTCTGGCCCGACGGATCGTCGAGGGTGACGTGCCCGAAGGCCTGCGCGACAAGCGTCTCATCGCGCTCGATATCGCCGCGATGGTCGCGGGCGCCAAGTACCGCGGTGAGTTCGAGGAGCGATTCAAGGCGGTGCTCAAGGAGATCGCAGATTCCGACGGTGAGATCATCAGCTTCATCGACGAGCTGCACACGATCGTCGGCGCGGGTGGGGCTGAGGGCGCGGTCGACGCCGGCAACATGATCAAGCCGATGTTGGCGCGGGGCGAGCTGCGGCTCGTCGGCGCGACGACGCTGGACGAGTTCCGCAAGTACATCGAGAAGGACCCCGCGCTCGAGCGCCGCTTCCAGCAGGTGTTCGTTGGTGAGCCATCGGTCGATGACACCGTCGCGATCCTGCGGGGGCTCAAGGAGCGGTACGAGGTCCACCACGGTGTCCGCATCCAGGATGCCGCGGTCGTCGCGGCCGCGATGCTGAGCGACCGGTACATCACGGCCCGCCAGCTCCCGGACAAGGCGATCGACCTGGTCGACGAAGCCGCATCGCGGCTGCGCATCGAGATCGACTCGATGCCGCTCGAGATCGACGTCGTAGAGCGCCGGATTCGCCAGCTCGAGATCGAGAAGGCCGCGCTGGAAAAAGAGACCGACGACAGCTCCCGGGCGCGTCTCGCCACGATCGAAGCTGAGCTGGCCGAGCTGGCCGAGGAACGAGACGGCATGGTCGCGCACTGGCAGTCCGAGCGCGACGCGATCACCGAGATACGCGACGTGAAGGAGCGCCTCGAGAGCGCGCGCACTGACGCGGAACGCGCCGAACGCGAGGGTGATCTCCAACGCGCCGCGGAGCAGCGCTACGGAACGATGCGCGAGCTCGAGGCCGAGATCGAGACCAAGACGACGCGCCTCGATGAGCTCCAGAGCGATCGACAGATGCTGAAGGAGGAGGTCGACGCGGACGACGTCGCCGAGATCGTCTCCCAGTGGACCGGCGTCCCGGTCAGCCGACTGCTGGAGGGTGAGGTCGAAAAGCTCGTCCGCATGGAGGACGTGCTGCACGAGCAAGTCATCGGCCAGCACGACGCGGTGAGCGCGGTCGCGAACGCGATCCGCCGATCACGCGCCGGTCTGTCGGACCCGAACCGACCCATCGGCTCGTTCCTGTTCCTCGGCCCGACGGGTGTCGGCAAGACCGAGCTGGCGCGGACGCTCGCGGACTTCATGTTCGACGACCCCCGCGCCATGGTCCGCGTCGACATGAGCGAGTACATGGAGAAGCATTCGGTCTCTCGCTTGGTCGGCGCGCCTCCTGGCTACGTCGGCTACGAGGAGGGTGGTCAGCTCACCGAGGCCGTGCGCCGCCGCCCGTACGCGGTGGTGCTGCTCGACGAGGTCGAGAAGGCACACCCGGATGTGTTCAACGTGCTGCTCGCGCTCATGGACGACGGTCGCCTGACCGACGGCCAGGGCCGCACCGTGGATTTCACGAACACGGTGGTGATCATGACGAGCAACCTCGGCTCGGGCGGCTCGAACGAGCAGGTCATGGCGGCGGTGCACGGCCACTTCAAGCCGGAGTTCGTGAACCGCATCGACGAGATCGTGGTCTTCTCCAGGCTGAGCGAGGAGGACATTGCTCAGATCGTCGACATCCAGGTCGAGGTGATCCGCGAGCGGCTGGCCCAGCGTGGTCTCGGGCTCCAGCTCAGCGACGAGGCCCGAGCCCATGTGGCCCGGGTCGGCTACGACCCGGACTTCGGAGCTCGCCCGCTCAAACGGGTGCTCCAGCGAGAGCTGGCCGACCCCATCGCGCTCGGTGTGCTCCAGGGTGACTATTCCGAGGGCGACACCGTCGACGTGGACGCGACGGGCGACGGTGGCTTGGTCTTCAGTCGCCGTTCCCTCACCGACGCCTGAACCGGCCGGCCTGCCGCCGGCCCGGAGACCCTCTCGGGTTCCTCGACTATCCTGTACCTCACGTGAGCGTCATCAGCGCCGACCGCGCGCCGCGTCGCCGGTCCGGCCTCCAGTCCGCCTCTCGACAGGGGAACGCCACGTGCCCGGCACCGTGATCGTCGGCACCCAATGGGGTGACGAGGGCAAGGGAAAGTTCACCGACTACCTCTCCAAAGAGGTCGCGCTCTGCGTCCGCTACCAGGGCGGGCACAACGCCGGCCACACCATCGTGGTGGACGGCGAGGTGTTCAAGCTCCAGCTCGTGCCCAGTGGCGTGCTCTATCCGTGGGTCGTGCCGGTGATCGGCAACGGCGTGGTCGTGGATCCGGTCGTTCTGCTGGAAGAGCTGGACATGCTCGAGTCGAAGGGCGTCGACTCGCGTCGGATCCGACTGTCGGGGAACGCGCACCTGATCATGCCGTACCACCAGGAGCTCGACCGGGTGACCGAGCGCTACCTGGGCAAGAACAAGCTCGGGACCACCAAACGCGGGATCGGGCCGGCCTACGCAGACAAGGCGATGCGGGTCGGCCTGCGCGTGCAGGATCTGCTCGACCCCAAGATCTTTCGCGAGAAGCTCGACCTGGCCCTGCGCGAGAAGAACGGGGTGCTCGCCAAGGTCTACAACCGCCTGCCCACCGACGCGGGCGAGCTGGCGAAGCAGTACCTCGAGCTCACGCCGCGCCTGGCGCCGCTCATCGACGACACGGTGCATCTCGTGCACCAAGCGCTCGACGCGCAGCAGTGGGTGCTGTTCGAGGCCGCGCAGGCCACGTTCCTCGATCTCGACCAGGGCACGTATCCGTTCGTCACGTCGAGCAACCCCGTCGCGGGCAGCGTGTGCGCCGGCGCGGGTGTCGGGCCCCGAGACCTCGAACGCATCGTCGGCGTGGTCAAGGCCTACACCACGCGGGTCGGATCGGGTCCTTTCCCGACCGAGCTGGCCGAGGGCGACCCGAACGGTGACCTGCTCGTCGACCGGGGGGCCGAGTACGGCACCAACACGAACCGGCGGCGGCGGGTCGGTTGGCTCGATCTCGTCATGGTGAAACAGGCGGCGCGCATCAACACCTGCACCGAGCTCGCGATCACCAAGCTCGACGTGCTGTCACAGTTCGACGAGCTCAAGCTCTGTGTCGCCTACGAGGACCCCGACGGGCAGCGCTACGACCACGTGCCCTATCACCAGTCGGTCGTGCACAAGGTGCGGCCGGTGTACGAGACGCTTCCCGGCTGGGGTCACGACATCGAGCACGCCGAACGGCTCGAGGACCTTCCTGAGCAAGCGCGCGCCTACCTGTCCCGGATCGAGGACCTGGCCGGCGTACCGATCACGTTCGTCTCGGTCGGTCCGGCGCGCGACCAGACCGTCGTGCTGCCTCGGGCTGCCTAGCTCGTGGACGTTCTCGTCATCGGTTCCGGAGGGCGCGAACACGCGCTCGCGTGGGGCCTCGCCCGGTCGTCTGCGGTCGACGAGGTCGTGATCGCTCCCGGGAACCCGGGGGCCGCCGAGATCGCGACGTGTGAGCCCCTCGATCGCGCGCTCGCCGACGTGACCCGCTTCGGACTCGTGGTCGTCGGGCCCGAACAGCCCCTCGCCGACGGGCTCGCCGATGAGATCCGCGCCCGGGGCGTGGCGGTGTTCGGACCGTCGGCCGCGGCGTCGCAGCTCGAACGGTCCAAGGCCTGGATGAAGGAGATCGCGGTCGACGCGGGGCTCCCCACCGCCCGCCACGCCGCGTTCGATCACGACCGCGAGGCCGAAGCGCTCGCGTTCTTGGAGACGCTGGGTGACCTGTACGTCGTCAAGACCGATGGACTTGCCGCGGGCAAGGGTGTGCGGGTCACCGAGTCGCTCACCGAAGCGCGTGACGCGGTGCGCGCCTACCTGTCCGGCGCAGCGTTCGGCGACGCGGGTCGCACGGTCGTCATCGAGGAAGGCTTGCGCGGCCCCGAGCTTTCGCTCCTCGCGCTGTGCGACGGCTCGGTCGACGCGCTCGCCTTGCCGCCCGCGCAGGACTTCAAGCGGATCGGTGATGGTGACACCGGTCCCAACACCGGGGGCATGGGTGCGTACTCGCCTGTACCCATCGCCGGTCCCGACGTCGTCGATCACGTGATGGACGTGTTCGTCGGCCCGACGCTTGCCGCGCTCGCGGCTCGGGACATCGACTATCGCGGTGTGCTCTACGCCGGGTTGATGTTCACCGGCGACGGTCCGAAGCTCATCGAGTACAACATCCGCTTCGGCGATCCCGAGTGCCAGGTCGTCGTGCCGCGCCTCGCGAGCGACCTGTTCACCCACTGCATGGAGGCCGCGACGGGACGGCTCACCACCCCGGTGCAGACCCGTGACGACGCCTGTGTGGGCGTGGTGCTGGCCACCGAGGGATACCCGGCGTCGAAGCGGACCGGTGACCGGATCGACGGTCTGGACGCGGCAGGTCGGCTCGACGGTGTGACGGTCTTCGACGCGGGCAGTGAGCACGTCGGCTCGGATCGCGTGACCGCGGGGGGCCGCGTCCTCACCGTCACCGCGCTCGGCCCGACGATCGAGGCCGCCCGCCTCCGGGCCTACGAGGCCGTGGGCTGCATCTCCTGGCCGGGGATGCAGTACCGACATGACATTGCGGCCGAGACGGAGGAGGTGCCCGCGTGATCCCGCGTTACTCGCTCGAACCGATGACGTCACTCTTCGGCGACGAGGCTCGATACGGACGGTGGCTCGAGGTCGAGATCCTCGCGGTCGAGGCGTGGGCGAGCCAGGGTGTGGTCCCGGCGCCCGACGCAGAGGCCGTGCGCGCTCGCGCCGGGTTCGACGTCGCCGCCATCGAGGCTCGCGAGGAGATCACCCAACACGACGTCGCCGCGTTCGTCGACGTCGTGCAGGATCGCGTCGGCCCACCGGCCGGTGGCTGGGTGCACTACGGGCTCACCTCGAGCGACGTGGTGGACACCGCGCTCTCCGTCTCGCTGGTCGAGGCGTGCGACTTGTTGGTCGCCGCCGCCGCTGATCTCGAGACCGCGATCGCCCGCCGGGCCCGTGAGTTCGCCGGCACGCCGATGGTCGGTCGCACCCACGGCATCCACGCCGAGCCCACCACCTTCGGCGCCAAGATCGCGCTCTGGGCGCTCCAGGTCGGCCGTGATCGGGTGCGGCTCCAGCGTGCCCGGGACGCCGTTGCCGTCGGCAAGCTGTCCGGCGCGGTCGGTACGTACTCGAACATCGACCCGGCCATCGAGGAGTACGTGTGCGAGCGATTGTCGCTCACGCCGGTACCGGCGACGCAGGTGATATCCCGCGACCGGCACGCCGAGCTGCTGTACGCGTGCGCGTCGGTCGGGGCGTCGATCGAGGCGTTCGCGACGGAGATCCGTCACCTCCAGCGCACCGAGGTGCGCGAGGTCGAAGAGCCGTTTCGCACCGGCGCCCAGAAGGGCTCGAGCGCGATGCCGCACAAGCGCAACCCGGTCAAGGCCGAGCAGCTCTGCGGTCTGGCCCGAGTGCTGCGCGCCAATCTGGCGGCCGGCCTCGAGAACGTCGCGCTCTGGCACGAGCGCGACATCACCCACTCCTCGGTCGAGCGGATCATCCTCCCCGACTCCTGCCAGCTCGCCTACTACGTGCTGGTCAAGTTCCGCGCCATCGTCGAGGACATGGTCGTCTACCCCGAACGAATGCTCGAGAACCTGGACGCGTCCTACGGCCTCGTGTTCAGCCAGCCGGTGCTGCTGGCGCTCGTCGAAGCGGGTACCACTCGTGACGACGCGTACCGAATGGTGCAGCGCAACGCGATGGCGACGTGGGAGCAGCGCCGATCGTTCCTCGACGTGCTGCGCGAAGACTCCGACATCGTCGCCGCGCTCGGTGACGAGCGACTCGCGGCGTGTTTCGACCTGGACGGGGCGATCCGTCACGCCCGTCGGACGGTGGAGGCACTCGGCGAGTGAGCCTGTCGCTACCGCACCGCTACTCCGGCAAGGTGCGCGATCTCTACGACGTCGACGCGGATTCCCTGCTGATGGTCGCCAGCGACCGGGTGTCGGTGTTCGATGTCGTGCTGCCCGACGAAATCCCGGACAAGGGCCGGGTGCTCACCGCGATCTCCGCGTTCTGGTTCGAGCGCACCGCGACCGAGATCCCCAACCACGTGATCTCGGTGGATCCCGGCGACTTCCCGGCCGGGGTCGGACCGGAAGTCGCCGGCCGGGCCATGCTCGTCCAGGTCACTGAGCCGATCCGGCTCGAATGCATCGCTCGCGGCTACGTCTTCGGTGGCGCGTGGGCCGAGTACCGCGAACGGGGCACCGTCCAGGGCCGCCGGATGCCCGCCGGGATGCGCGAGGCCGACCCGCTGCCCGAGCCGGTGTTCACTCCGACCACCAAGGCCGAAGAAGGTCACGATCTGCCCGTGACCGACGCGGAGGCTGTCGCGCTCGTCGGCGAGGAGACCTTCGAGGCCGTCAAGGCCCGAACCTTGGCGATCTACGAGACCGGCGCGCGTTACGCCGAGACCCGCGGGATCATTCTGGCCGACACGAAGCTCGAGTGGGGCCATCGTCCTGCTGAAGCCGGTGGCGAGCTGTTGCTCATCGACGAGGTGCTCACGCCCGACTCGTCTCGCTACTGGCCGGCCGAGGAGTACCAGCCGGGTGGATCGCCGCCGAGCTTCGACAAGCAATACGTGCGCGACTACTACCTGGAGATCGGTTGGGATCAACGACCACCGGCCCCACACCTGTCACCCGCCGCGATCGAAGGCACGCGGACGCGCTACGCCGAGGCGTACAAGCGACTGACTGGCCGCAGCCTCGCGGACTGGTACGGATCCGATCGGTAACATCGAAGCGTGGCCCGCTTCGAGATCCGAGTCGAGATCACCCACCTGCCGGGTATTGCCGACCCCCAGGGCGCGACGATCGAACGCGCCCTGCCTGCACTGGGCTACGACAACGTGACCGAGGTGCACATGGGCAAGGCCATCCGCCTCGTCGTCGAGGCGGCCGACGCGGACGCCGCCCGGGCCGAGGTGCTCGAGATGTGCGACCGGCTCCTTGCCAACCCTGTCATCGAGGCCTACGAGGTGACCGTCAGCGCGCTCGACGGGACGTCCGCGTGAGTGTGACCGTCGGCGTCGTTCAGTTCCCGGGCACGAACTGCGAGCTCGATGTGCAACGAGCGGTGCGGAACCTCGGCGGCGACGCCGAGCTGCTCTGGCACGCCGACACGACCGTGCACGGTGTTGACGCGGTCGTTGTTCCCGGCGGCTTTGCCCACGGCGATTACCTCCGAACGGGTGCCATCGCACGGTTCTCACCGGTGATGGACGCCGTGGCGGCATTCGCGGCAACGGGTGGCCCCGTCGTCGGGATCTGCAACGGCTTCCAGGTCCTGACCGAGGCCGGACTCCTCCCCGGAGCACTCCAGAAGAACGCGGGGTTGAAGTTCCTCTGTACGACCGCGCAGTTACGGGTTGAAACCGCGGACTCGGCGCTGACCAACGCCTGTCGAGTCGGCGACGAGCTCGCGATCCCGATCAACCACTTCGAGGGTAACTACGTGTGTGACCCCGCCGGCCTGGAACGACTTCGCGCCGATGATCGGGTCGTCGTGCGCTACGTCGACAACCCGAACGGCAGCCTCGATGACATCGCCGGGATCTGCAACGAGGCCCGCAACGTCGTCGGACTCATGCCGCATCCGGAGCGGGCCTCCGACCCGATGCTCGGCTCGGACGACGGCGCAGTGCTGCTGCGATCGTTGTTGTCCGCCGCGGCCGCAGGCACACCCCGCCAGCTCGTCGGCTGATGCGACCCGCACAGCACGCGCTGGCCGCGGCCCTGCGCGAACACGCGATTCGCGAGGGTGACTTCACGCTTTCCTCGGGCCGGCGATCGCGGTGGTACCTGGACGGCCGGATGGTCACGTTCCGCGGCGACTGTGTCGAGATCGTCGGCGGCGCGATCGTCGAGGCACTGGCTGATATCGGCGTCACCGCTGGCGACTACGACGCCGTCGGAGGTCTGGCAGTCGGGGCGGTTCCCGTCGCGGTGGCGGTGACCGCCACCACAGGACACCGCGGATTCGCGGTACGCAAGGAGGCCAAGGGCCACGGCGTCGGAGGCCGCATGGCGGGCCCGCTCGAGCCGGGAGACCGCGTGTTGGTGGTCGAGGACACCGCCACCACCGGCGCGTCGCTGCTCGATTCGCTCGACGCGGTCACCGAGTTCGGGTGCGAGGTCGTGGCCGCGTCGTTGCTCCTCGACCGGGGGGGCGAGCTGGGCCCGGAGCTCGAACGCCGTGGCGTGCGCTACGCCCCGGTGCTCACCGCCCCCGATCTCGGCTACGAGTTCGGCAGCTGACCCGCGGGTTCAGCTCCCGCGGGTGAGACCGGCGCGCTGCAACACCTCGGTCGACACACCGGCCTCGCGCCAGGTTGCGTACGCGATTCCCTTGCTCTCCGAGTAGGACTTGGCGGCCTTCACGAACGCCCGCTCGACTCCGGCGATGTCGACCTTCGCGTTGAGGCCTTCGAGCTCGGCGCTCAGATCCCGGCGCTCCTGGAGGAGCTGGACGCGCTTGACGCCCGACGCGTCGGCCAGGGCGATCCCGATCGCGTCGAGACGCTTCTTCACCGACTCCGGCGTCCGCTTACGGCCTCGCTTCGGCTTGGTGGCTTCGAGAGCCTCCAAGTACTCGCGAACGGCCCGTCCGTTGGCCCGTCCTTCCGCCAGAGCGGCCTTGTGCTCGGTGCTCATCTTGGTCTTGTCGGAGGCCATGTTCCCCTCGGGTTGGGAGTCAAATACGAATTTCGCTACGCAACAATACTCGCAGATTCGTCGGTGTTCCCATCGGCAATGCATTGGTGATCGCGATGCATCATTTGGTCGGCGGATCAGTGCGTTTTGATTCGGCAGCGGTCCTGCTGCGGGCCCGGAATCAGCCGGTCGACGAGTAGGATCGGCCCAGATGGTCGAGGAGCCGCTGCATCGACAACTGGGACTCACCGACGACGAGCTTGGCGCCATAGAGACCGAGCTCGGCCGGTCCCCGACCGGCCTCGAGCTCGCCATGTACTCGGTGATGTGGTCCGAGCACTGCTCCTACAAGTCCTCGCGCCGTTACCTCGGCCGCTTCCCGACCGAGGCCCCGTGGGTGCTCGTCGGACCCGGCGAGGGTGCCGGGGTCATCGACATCGGCGACGGACTCGCGATCGCGGTGCGGATCGAGAGCCACAACCATCCCTCCGCGGTCGAGCCTCACCAGGGCGCGGCGACCGGCGTCGGCGGGATCATCCGAGACGTCTTCTCGATGGGGGCTCGGCCGATCGCGCTGATGGACCCGCTGCGCTTCGGCCCGCTCGACGACCCCCGCACCCGGTATCTGTTCGAGGGCGTCGTCTCCGGCATTAGCGGATACGGCAACGCGGTCGGCGTTCCCACCGTCGGCGGCGAGGTCGTGTTCGACGAGTGTTACCGCGACAACCCACTCGTGAACGTGCTGTGCCTCGGCCTGTTGCCGCGCGAGCGGCTCGTGCTGGCCCGCGCCGAGGGCGTCGGCAACCTCGCGGTGCTGCTCGGCGGTGCCACCGGTCGTGACGGTATCGGCGGCGCCAGCGTGCTCGCCTCGGCGGGATTCGTCGAGGGCTCCGAAGCCAAGCGCCCCTCCGTACAGGTCGGCGATCCGTTCGAGGAGAAGAAGCTCATCGAGGCCTGCCTCGCGCTGTTGGACGCGGGACTCGCGGTCGGCGTGCAGGACCTCGGCGCGGCCGGGATCTCCTGTGCGACATCGGAGACCGCGGCGAAGACGGGCGCGGGGATGGACGTGGACGCGGCGCGCGTGACGCGCCGGGAGCCGGGCATGAACCCGATCGAGCTCATGACGTCCGAGAGCCAGGAACGCATGCTCGCGATCGTCGAACCCGCCGATCTCGACGAAGTGCTCGGCCTGTGTGAACGCTGGGAGATCAGCGCCACGGTCATCGGCGAGGTCACCGACACCGGTCGATTCCGGGTCTTCGACGGAACGTTCGACTCCCGCGGCATTCCCGGTGCCAACCCGGCACCGCCTGCCGGCGACGAGCCGCGTGCAGGGTCATCTGATCGGCCGCCGATTGCCGACATCCCCGTGGAAAGCCTCGGCGACGGTCCCCTCTACGACCGTCCCGCGCGCCGACCGTCGGACCAGGACGCTCGGCTCGCGGCCGACCCCGCGCCTCGGTTGGCCCAGCGCTTCCCGCCCGGCACCGACGTGTCGGGCGAGCTGGTGGCGCTGCTGGCGGACCCGACGATCGCGGACAAGACCTGGGTGTCGCGCCAGTACGACCACCAGCTGTTCCTCAACACCGTGGTCGGCCCCGGCGGTGACGCCGCGGTGTTGCGGCTGCCGGACACGGCGCGCGGGCTCGCGCTCAGCACCGACGGCAAGGCCCGCTTCTGTCGCCTCGATCCCCGCGTCGGAGGCCGCCTCGTCGTGCTCGAAGCGGCGCGCAACGTCGCCTGCGCCGGCGCCGAGCCGCGTGCGCTGGTGAACTGCCTGAACTTCGGCAATCCGGAGCACCCCGAGGTGATGTGGCAGTTCGCCGAGGTCGTCGACGGGATGAGCGAGGCCTGCCGTGCCCTCGGCATCCCTGTGATCGGCGGCAACGTGAGCTTCTACAACGAGTCGCGCGGCACCGACATCGACCCGACCCCGGTCGTCGGCGTGCTTGGTGTGATCGATTCGCTCACGCAGCCGCCCGCGCCCGCAGCGTTGCGCGACGGCGACGCGATCGTCGTGCTCGGCGAGACCCGCCCGGAGCTCGGCGGCTCGGAGTGGGCCAAGCGCCACGGGCTGGCCGACGGTGCGCCACCCGAGGCCGACCTCGCCGCGGCAGGTGCCCTGCATGAGCTCGTCTCGGGGTTCGTGACCGACCGAGCGTTGTCGGGAGTGCACGACTGCTCCGACGGTGGCCTCGCGGTCGCGCTGGCCGAGATGGCCATCGCCGGTGACGTCGGCTTCGACGTCGAGATCGGAGACGCGCTCGCCTGCTTCTCCGAGTCCGCGTCGCGCATCGTGTGCTCGGTCGATCCCGCCGGCGCCGACGTGCTCCTCGGCCGTGCCGAGGCGGCCGGGGTTCCCGCAGCGCACGTCGGCACCGCGACGGGCGACCGCCTCGTCGCCCGGACCGCGTTCGATGTGGATCTCGCCGATGCCACCCACGTCTGGCGCGCCGCCATCCCCAACGCCCTCGCCCCCACGTCCGCGCCGAGCTGAGTCGCGGCCGCGTGAACCGCTCCGTCTCCTGGCTTTCCTCCGCTGATCAGCAGGTCTGATCGGGTTGCTGTGTCTCGGCGGACGCGGGTTTCTGACCGATCGACCCGCGAGCGGGAGTCTCCCGCGGGAGCCAATGTGTTCGAGCTCCCACGCAGCGTGGGTTCGCAGACGGGGCACGGGCAGCGGCGGCGCGGCCGACGCGGCGACGAGCCGGCGACCATCGTCAGTTCAGGGCCGGCCGTTTCGAGACGAGGCAAGCTCGCCGCGGGAGGTCAGGACTTCTGGACCCGCGGCGGCGGGCCGGGGCGGGCCCAGCCGCGTTCCTCGAGCCAGGACAGGACCTGCGCGGCCGACGCGGCGATGGACCGGTCGTGGGTGATCACGTGGATCTCGGGTGCGAGCGGCGGCTCATACGGGTCGGACACGCCGGTGAACTCACCGATGTCGCCGGCACGGGCCTTGCGGTAGAGGCCCTTGACGTCGCGCTCCTCACACACCTCGAGGGGGGTGTCCACGAACACCTCGACGAAGTACGGGATCTCGGCCCGCACCGCGTCACGGGTCTCGCGATAGGGCGAGATCGCGGCAGTGATGGCGGCAACGCCGTTGCGGGCCAGGACCTTGGCGACCCAGCCGATGCGGCGAATGTTGATATCCCGGTCCGTCTTGGAGAACCCGAGACCGGCCGAGAGGTTCTCCCGGACCTCGTCACCGTCGAGCAGCTCTATCCGCTGGCCCCGCACGGCCAGCTCGGCGGCCACGACGTTGGCGATGGTGCTCTTGCCGGCCCCGGAGTACCCGGTGAACCAGAGGCAGAATCCCACGTCATCGCTCGGCATCGGCGAGACCGTACCCGAGGCCGAACGGCACGTCCGGGCCGTGAGATACTGAAGCAGTGACTGACGGCACTGGCCGAGCTGAGACGAGCGCACCCGCACCGGGGCAGTCACCGAACCCAGACGCGGCGCGGGTGCGCGACGACCTCCCGGAAAAGCGCGAAGCCTGCGGGGTGTTCGGGGTGTACGCGCCGGGGCGGCCCGTCGCGCATCTCTCGTACCTGGGCCTCTTCGCTCTACAACACCGCGGCCAGGAATCGGCCGGGATCGCGGTGAGCGACGGCGAGACCATCACCGTGGTGAAGGACATGGGCCTGGTTGCCCAGGTGTTCGACGAACGCAAGCTCGCGCCGCTCCAAGGTCACCTGTCGATCGCCCACAACCGGTATTCGACGACCGGGTCCAGCGACTGGCGCAACGCGCAGCCGATCTACCGGTCCGTGGGCGACGTCGGGTTCGCGCTGGGTCACAACGGCAACCTCACCAACACCGCCGAGCTCGCCGCGCAGCTGGGCGCCCTACCGGGGCTGCTCGCGGATCCGATCGACGCGGACTCCACCACCGACTCCGATCTCGTCGGCGAGCTCATCGCCCGCGAGTACGCCGCCGACCCACGCTCGGACGGTCGTGACCTCGAGATGGCGCTGCGTCAGGTGCTCCCCGACCTCGCCGGCGCCTTCTCGTTCGTGCTCATGGACGAAGCGCATCTCATCGGGGTCCGTGACCGTCACGGATTCCGCCCGCTGGTCGTCGGTCGGCTCGACGACGGTGGCTGGGTCCTCGCGAGCGAGACCGCCGCGCTCGACATCGTCGGCGCGCACTACGTGCGCGACATCGAGCCCGGCGAGATGGTCGTCATCGCCGCCACCGGACTCCGCGAGTACACGTTCGCACCGGCTGAGCCCCGGCTGTGTCTGTTCGAGTTCGTGTACTTCGCCCGCCCCGACACGAACCTCTACGGCCAGAGCGTGCACGCGGCCCGTCAGCGCATGGGTGAAGAGCTCGCCGAGCAGGCCCCGGTGCCGGCCGACATGGTCATGCCCGTCCCGGAGTCCGGCATCCCCGCCGCGCAGGGCTACGCGCGCGCCGCCGGCATCCCCTACGGCGACGGGCTGGTGAAGAACCGCTACGTGGGCCGCACGTTCATCCAGCCCAGCCAGCAGGCGCGCGGGCTCGGGGTTCGCCTCAAGCTCAACCCGCTCCCGGAGAACATCCGGGGCAAGCGGCTCGTCGTCGTCGACGACTCGATCGTGCGGGGTACGACCACCCGCCAAGTGGTCGCGATGCTGCGTGAGGCCGGCGCGGCCGAAGTGCACTTCCGCGTGTCGTCGCCGCCGTATCGCTGGCCCTGCTACTACGGCATGGACACCGGGCGGCGCTCCGAGCTGCTCGCGGCGGATCTGTCCGTGGGCGAGATCCGTGACTACCTCGGGGTCGACTCGATCGCGTACCTCGAGCTGGAACGCCTCACCCGGTCGACGGGTACGCCCGTGCAGTCGTTCTGCACCGCATGTCTCTCGGGTGACTATCCGGTGCCCATACCCGACGGAGACACCAAGCATGTCCTCGAGCTCGGTGTCACCCGCGCGTCGGGCGCCGGTGCGGACGACGACAGGCCGCCGGGGGCTTCGGGGGCCCCGCAGCTCAGCGGTCTCGGCGACGAGTCGTCGAGAGTGGATCCGGCCCGCCGGTTCCCCGGGTGAGCGAGCGCTCCGGACCGGACCCGCTCACCTACCGCGACGCCGGCGTCGACATCGCGGCCGGTGAGAAGGCCGTCGAGTTCGTCAAAGCGCACGTGCGGTCCACGTTCCGACCCGAGGTCGTCGGTGATATCGGCGGCTTCGGTGGATTGTTCGCGCTCGGCAAGCTGGGCCGCCATGACCCGCTGTTGGTTGCGTCAACCGACGGTGTCGGCACGAAGTCGATCCTGGCCCGCGCCACCGGCCGTTACGACACGATCGGGATCGACTGCGTCGCCATGTCGGTCGACGACATCGCCGCGCAGGGCGCCGAACCGCTGTTCTTCCTCGACTACATCTCGGTGGGCCGGCTTGTCCCCGAGACCGTCGAGGCCATGGTCGCCGGGGTTGCGACGGGCTGTCGCGAGGCGGGCTGCGCGCTGCTCGGTGGTGAGATGTCAGAGCACCCCGACGCGATGGAGCCCAACGAGTTCGATCTGGTCGGCTTCGCGGTCGGCATCGTCGAACGGTCGGCGTTGCTGCCGCGCGACGTTCGCGCCGGCGACGTCGTCATTGGCATCGGGAGCCCCGGGTTGCGCTGCAACGGCTACTCGCTCGCCCGCCGAGCGCTGCTCGATCGCGCCGGCCGCTCACTCGACGATCCCGCGTGGGTCGGTGCCAGGCACTCGCTCGGCGCCGAGCTGCTCAGGCCCAGCGTGATCTACGCCCCCGCGATGGGGGACCTGGTCGGCCACGTCGACGTGCGGGCCTTTGCCCACGTGACCGGTGGCGGTATCGCCGACAACCTCCTGCGGGTGTTGCCCGATCACGTCGAGGCCGTGATCACCCGGGGCTCGTGGGAGGAACCCCGCATCTTCGCGGAGATCCAGACGGCTGGGTCGGTCACCGACGACGAGATGGAACACGTGTTCAACCTCGGTCTGGGCATGCTCGCGGTCGTTGCACCCGGAACCCAGCTCCACGCGCTGGACCGGATCCGCGCTGCCGGCCACGACGCGTGGATCGTCGGCGAGCTGCGAGCCGCGCACGGTCTGCCGCGCGTCACGATCACGCGCTGAGAGGCCGGCGACAAGACGGCGAGAAGGCGGTGAGGCGAGGCGAGTCGGTGGTGACTAGTCGCGCGACACGCGACCGGGAGACCGTCACGCCAGGGGTTTCGACGGTAGGACTAGTCAATCGCGTCGAGACGAATGATACATTTGAGCTATCGAACTCGAAACGCTTCGGGCGATACGCTCTACGCGAAGCGTGAAGATTCGACGCAGTGAGCCAGTTCCGGACGAAATGCGAGCCGAGGTGGCAACGTAACAAGCGGTGACATTCCGACGGACGGGTCGAGCCAACCGGGTCGAGCCCCGAAATGCGAAAACAGGTGTTCGACGCGAATCCCCCACCCCCGCGCCAAGCCGTGAAGGAGCCCATATGCCCGCCACGCCCGACAACGAGGCACTGCTGACGCCCTCCGAAGTTGCCGCGATGTTTCGCGTCAACCCGAAGACGGTGACCCGTTGGGCCCGTGCCGGAAAGATCTCGGCGATCCGGACGCTGGGTGGCCACCGCCGCTTCCGCGCCGCGGAGATCCACAAGTTCCTCGAGCAGGTCGAGGACACCACCGAGGCGTAGCCCTACCGCGCCCGGCTCGGTGCCGATGCGCTCGGTGCAGATTTGGTGGCCGGGACCGGCGTCGGCCGTGCCGCCGCCGCGCTAGCAGGTCACCTGGTTGCTGTCGGCGCTGCGCCACGAGTTTCTCTTTGCCTGGACCGTGTAGGAGTAGGTGTCAACGTTGCTCGCCCCAATGTCGGTGTAACTGGTGGTACCGGCAGTCACGGTGTCGTAGTCGGCGGGCGCGCCGGCGTTGACCGCGCGTACTACGACCTGTCCGTCTGCCCAGCTCGACGCTGTGGCCGACCAGTTGAGCTGAACGCTTGAACTGCTCACCCGGGTGCAGGTGAGCATCGTCGGCGTGGAGAGGGCGTCAGTGGAATATGTCGCTGAATCAGGGCCTATACAGGAGGTGAAGGCTGCACCAGCGACGCTCGCCGCCATGAGGATCCAGACCCCGGCGGCAACGGCAGTCGCGAACCCGCGCCGCTTGAGGTGGCTACTGTTCGGTGCCCGCACGGCCTTGGCTTCCGTAGTAGACCTTGATCGTGGACGACTGCGCTTGCGCGCTCGAAGGTGACGTCGTCGGCAGCGTCACCGTCAGGCGGTAGTGGTTCGTCGCTCCGACCGTGAGCAGGCTGTGGAGCAACTGTATGGAACTGAAGATGATTGGGCGCTGCGCGATCGACACCTGCTGGGTACCCGGACACGTGTACGTGTAGTTGGGCGCGCTCCCGGACTCGGTCCAGGCCGTCGAACACACATCCACGGCGAGTTGGAGCCCATTGGTAGTATCGGTGTCGAGCACTGAACTCGGGTTCGCGCCCGTCGTGATCCCCAGCCCGCCTTGGGTGAGTGTCGGTTGGTTCACGATGTCGACGGCACGGTAGACGCTGTCGCCGGGCCGCATGCCGGCTTTTCCGACGGTAACCCGGTCGATCGAACCGACTGCGATCGCGACCGTTCCCGACGCAACCGTCTGGTTGTCACTCGTCCCGGCGATGAAGGTGCCGAACGCGCCGCTCGGGTGCAGCGCAAGACCTCCGACGACCATCGACATCCCGAGGACCAGACGGAATGAGTGCAGGAGTGGTTGTCGCCGATGGTTCCGTCGCGCCCACCGACTCATGGCTGCCCCTCGGCATGCGGGAGTACGGCTACCTGCCTGAGGGGTCGGCTCCCGGTGTGCTGCTCGCCACCGAGGTCGAAGACGCCGAGCGCCAGAATTCCGGCGCCGACGGCGATCACGGCTGCTGTCAGCCAGGGGGTGGTTACGATTTTGCCGAGGTAGGGAACGACCACCCGCGTGCGCCAAGAAGTGGTGCCGTCGAGCCGCACCAGATCGGGATCGGGCGCATTGTTGGCGTCCCCCCTGGTGCGCACCACTGGATGAGCGCCGCCACTCACCACCTCGACGACACGGTGAATCGTGAGTTGGTGTGGCGGACGTGGAGCCTGGAACACGATGACGTCGCCCCTGCCGACATCGCGCGAGCTCACCGGTGTCACGACAGCGGCAGCGCCCACCCGCATGCCCGGGCTCATGCTGTTCGACAGCATGGGAACCACCCGCCACCAGTGCAGCAGCGACCCGAGGCCGAACAATCCGAACAGCACGACGCCACCGACAGCAACGCTTGCCAGCACCTGCCGGATGATGGCCGGGCGCGCGTGGCGCCTTCGGCTCGTGGGACAGTCGGGCAACATTTTGGTCACGAGCGCTCCTCTACGAGGGAGAGGTTTGTCCGTCCTCGCAGACGGTGCGACGCCTGCGCTACTGCGGACCGGCTGTCCGCTGGGTCGCGGTGAAGGAGTACTGCACGGTCGACGTCTGCGTCTGCAACGTGTTGCCGGCCGCCGAAGGGAAAGTGAGCTTGATCCGGAGGTGGTCAGTGCTCCCGGCAGTGAGCGACAGGTTGCTCAACGCCACGTTCGACTGGATCCAAGGTGAAGAGGCCAGCACCGTGCTGGTAGTTCCACCACACGTGTAGGTGTAGGGGGGGGCAGACTCAGTCCACGCAACGGAGCACTTCTCGGTCACCATCTGCAGGCCAGCGGTCACGTCGGAGTCGAGCAGCGAGGACGTCGTCGCGGTCGTCGTCAGCGTGAAGCCCGAGATGTCCAGCGTTCCGCCGCTGATCAGGTCGACGGCACGCTCGATCGTGTCACCTGGCGCGATGTTGCTCGCCGTGACGGAGAGGCGGTTCGTAGCACCGGGCCCCGGCACGCTCAAGGACATCGTTCCGGAGGTCGCGCTCTGCGAGTCGCTGGCCGTCGAGGTAAAGGTCGCGAATGCCCCGATACCGACCAGTCCGACAACGCCCAGGATGAGCCCGGTGCCCATGATCGATCGGCGGTGGCGATGCTGCGGTCGCCCTGGTGTCTGCATGGCTCCTCCAAACTGTTGCAACGACTGGCTGAACCGCGCGAGCGCTGTTCGCCGGGGAACAAGAAGCGCCTGCCGGCACCTCATACCACGTCTTCGGCATCGATTCGGGAGCCTTGAGCGGGACTTCGTATTTTCCGGGTGGTGGCCTCAAGGCCCCGTTCTGGCCGGACGATCATGCGTTCGGGTCCCGCGCGACCCAGCCACTCGGGCCCCGCTTCAGCGCGCAAGGGATGGCTCGATGTCGAAAATGGGGGATATTGGGCAAAGGAAGGCTCTCCGGATCATCGTCTTTCTGGTGATGCTTGGTGTCGTCGGCCTCCTCGTTCTGCGCGGGTTATCGGACACTTCGCGGGGGTCTTCTCAATCCCCGGAGCCGGACCAGCAGCATCGGAGCGGCCCGAGCATCCCTGGGCCCGCCTCCGGAGACACCGATGGGCACTACGGCGAAGGTGGATCGTCCCGCGCGATGCCCACAACCACGGACCCGTCCTCGGCTGCTCCGACGATCGCCATAGGGCTGAACCAGCTGACGATCATGGCGACCGGCATCGCGCCGGGCAATACGATTGATCGGGCCGTCGACCTCACCGCAACCTCCGGGGGCTTCAGTGCCGTGAAGCTTACGACGCGGCCACTCACCAGCTCCGTGCTCGATTCGGACGCCGCGCGAGGGCTGCAGATGTGGGTCACTCAGTGCAGTACGCCTTGGGTCGTTGCGGGGCGACCGTATAGGTACTTGTGCGGGACCTCCACGAAGACCGTTCTGGGCTCTCTCCCATGGGTCGGAAGCTCTCGCCCACTCGCGAATCTCTCGATAACGGCAGGGGGGGCGATCGATCACCTCCGTATTCGCCTCACCCTGCCGGCGAGCTCGGGCAACTCGTTTCAGAACAAGACGTCGACTGTCCTGTACACGTTCGTGGGGAGCGCAACGTAGCGACATCCTGGACAGAAGGTCGGAGCGTCAATGGTCAGTTGTTGCTGATCGCTGACGGTCAGAAGCAACTGCGCAGTTGTGGTGGCGGACGCAGACTCGTCACGAGCTCTGGCGCAACGCTATGGCGCGACCAGCCTCCTTGGGTGGCCGGGACCGGCGTCGATCCGGTGACCCCACGCTTTTCAGGCGTGTGCTCTGCCAACTGAGCTACCCGGCCCTGGGAGCAGTTCGCCGTATCGACGAACGCTCTTTGCGGTCCTGACGGGATTTGAACCCGCGGCCTCCGCCTTGACAGGGCGGCGTGCACTCCAAACTGCACCACAGGACCGTGCTGTCGCGCCCGACCCCGTCCCGACGAACCCTCTCGGTCCGTCGCGGCGACATCGGCACCCCCGAGCGGATTCGAACCGCCGTTACCGCCTTGAAAGGGCAGCGTCCTGGGCCGCTAGACGACGGGGGCTCGTCTCCTTCGGAGGAGCGCCAGATCGTATCAGCAGCCTACGCCGGTGCTTTCGGCGAGACTGTCCGGATGGACGATCGGAGCCATCCCGCGGCGCCTTCGACCGCGGTCGCGCACGCCGCGGCGCTCGAAGCGCTGCCGTTCCACGACACCCGTGACTTCACCGATGCCCGCCGCGGGTTCGTGGCCGGCCTCCCCGACCTGATCGTTCGCGACCTGCGAGACCGAGTGGTCTGGGACATGGCCTCGTATGAGTTCCTCGATGAGGACCAAGCGCCGGACACGGTCCACCCGAGCCTGTGGCGCCAAGCCCGGCTCAACCTCTCCCACGGCCTCTTCGAGGTGGCCGACGGGTGTTACCAGGTGAGGGGCTACGACCTCTCCAACATGACGATCATCGAGGGCGACACCGGCGTGGTCGTCATCGACCCGTTGGTGTCCACCGAGTGCGCCGCCGCCGCGTTTGACCTGTACTGCACCCACCGCGGTCGCCGTCCAATTCGCGCGCTCATCTATACCCACAGCCACGTCGACCACTTCGGTGGCGCGGCCGGCGTCTTGGATCCCGCCGACGCCGGTCGAATACCGGTGATCGCGCCCGAGGGGTTCCTCGCCCACGCCGTCGCCGAGAACGTGCTCGTCGGCAACGCCATGGCCCGGCGCGCCCAGTACATGTACGGCGCGCTGCTGCCGCGCGGTCCACGCGGTCAGGTCGACGCCGGGCTGGGCAAGACCGTCTCGACCGGGACGGTCTCGCTCATTCCGCCGACGGTGTCGGTGACCCACACCGGCCAGAGGATCGAGGCCGACGGCGTCGAGATGGTCTTCCAGCTCACGCCGGGGTCCGAGGCGCCCGCGGAGATGAACTTCTACTTCCCGCAGCGCCGCATGCTCTGTGCGGCGGAGAACACGTCGCACAACATGCACAACATCGTCACGCTCCGTGGCGCGCTGGTCCGTGACGCACTGGTCTGGTCGAAGTACCTGGAAGAGACGATCGAGCTGTTCGCCGATCGGACCGACGTGCTGTTCGCCCAGCATCACTGGCCCACCTGGGGTACCGGCGACGTCGGTGAGTTCCTCGGCCTCCAGCGTGACCTCTATCGCTACCTCCACGACCAGACGGTCCGGATGCTCAACCGGGGCCTCACCGGCACCGAGATCGCCGAGACCTTCGAGCTACCCGAGGCGCTGTCCGCCGCGTGGCACTGCCGCGGCTACTACGGCAGCGTGAGCCACAACGTGAAGGCCGTTGCCCAGCGCTATCTCGGTTGGTTCGATGGGAACCCGGCGCGCCTGCACGCCCTGCCGCCCGAGCAGTCCGCGCCGGGCTACGTCGAGCTCATGGGCGGCGCCGACGCGGTGACCGCGGCGGCGCGCGCCGCGGCCTCCGACGGCGAGTATCGCTGGGCGGCCCAGCTCCTCGATCACGTCGTCTTCGCCGAACCGGACCACGGCGACGCCCGGGTCCTGCTCGCCGACGTGCTGGAACAGCTCGGCTACCAGACCGAGAACGCGACGTGGCGGAACTTCTACCTCATGGGCACCCACGAGCTGCGTCACGGCGTCGCCGAGATGCCGCCACTGCGGGCGACGGCGGCGAGCGCGCTCACCCTCGACCAGGTCTTCGACGTGTTGGCGGTGCGCATCGACGGTGCCGCGGCGGCCTCGCGTCGGGTCGCGATGGCCTGGAACCTTCCCGATGTCGACGAGCGCCACACGGTCGTGGTCGAGCGGGGTGCGCTCCACGTGGAGCACGGCCACGCCGATCCGGATGCCGACGCGTCGATCACGCTCGAACGTTCCGTGCTGGACGGGGTCCTCACGGGGAGGCTCCCGTTCCCCGACGCGCTCGAACAGGGCAAGATCGTGATCGGTGGCGATGCCGGTGTGCTCGCGTGGTTCTTCGGGCTGCTGGAGACCTCCACCCCGGACTTTCCCATCGTCACACCGTGACGTCCTCCGCGCGGACGCCATCGGAACAGCCCCGCGGTGCGGTGATCGAGGTGTTCGCCGACGTGCTGTGCCCATTCACCCACGTCGGGCTGCGCCGGATCGTCGCGCATCGGGCCGCGCTCGGCGTCGACGTGCCCGTCGTGTGCCGCGCGTGGCCACTCGAGCGGGTGAACGGCGAGCCGCTCGCCGCGAGCCTGATCGCCGAAGAGGTCGTCGACCTGCGAGAACAGGTCGCGCCCGACCTGTTCTCGAACTTCGATCCCGGCGCGTTCCCCGAGACCTCGTTGCCCGCGCTCTCGTTGGCGTCCGCCGCGTACGGCCTCGACGTCCATCTCGGCGAGCGCGTCAGCCTCGCTCTGCGCGACGCGCTCTTCGAGCAGGGCCGCAACATCGGTGATCGTCGCGTCCTGGCCGACATCGCGGCGGAGCTCGGCGCCGAGCTTCCCGATGATGGCGACACGGCCGCCGTGCTGGCGGAGTGGCAGGAGGGTCAGCGCCGAGGGGTTCTCGGGTCACCGCACTTCTTCGCCGGCGACGAGAGCTCGTTCTGCCCGGCACTCGACATCCGACGCGTGGGTGACCGCCTCCACATCACTGCGGACCCGGCCGCGTTCGACGCGTTCATGACCCGGGCGTTCTCCGGCGCCTGAGTCGTTCGGACTTTCGCGCCCGGATCGAGCCCCGGGTTCGTTTATCGTGCTGGCGCGGGCCGCTGGCGCAATTGGCAGCGCGACGGACTTTTAATCCGCAGGTTCCGGGTTCGAGTCCCGGGCGGCCCACCCAGGGGTAACGCGATGGCGCGTTGGCGAGACATCAAGGGGGAGGCGCCGGAGCTGGCGGCGCGGGTGCAGGCTCGGTTCGACGCGCATCGCCACAAGGTGCTCGCCACATTGCGGGCCGATGGCTCGCCGCGCCTGAGCGGTATCGAGACTCGTTTCACAGATGGTGACCTCTGGCTCGGGATGATGCCGCAGTCCCGCAAGGCGCTCGATCTCCGGCGCGACCCCCGACTCTCGCTGCACTCCGCGACCGTCGACCCCAAGATGGCCGACGGCGACGCCCGTGTCTCCGGTCGGGCGGAGGAGGTGTTCGACCCAGACCGATTCGCTGAGGTGTTCCCCTCCGAGGGCGGCGAGCAGGGCCCGCCGGGAGATCCCCACCTGTTCCGAGTCGAGGTCACCGAGGTCGTGCTCGTGACGATCGGAGACCCGGCGGATCATCTGCTGATCGAAGCATGGCACCCGGGGCGCGGCGTGCAACGCACCGAACGGCGGTGACCGACGCACCCGAACACCCGCGAAGGGACGCCGAGCCCTCGAGTTCGAGGGTCGTGTCTGCCGATGAACCACTACGGGCGCACACGCGTCGGTAGCCTCACCCCGATCCGGTCGGAGGGAGCCGTGCCCGAATCGAGCACTCCGTCACATGGTGTCCGCGTCCTCGTCGTCGAAGACGAGCCGCTGTTTCGTCGCGGCGTCGCGGCCGCGCTCGCCGGGGTGGGCACAGTCGACGACACGGGATTCGGACATGAGGCGGTCAAGCTGGCCGCCGAGTTCGCCCTGGTCGTTGTCGGAACTCCCGCCGACATGCCGCGCGTCGAGCTCGCGAGACGCCTCACTCGCCACCCGACCCCGCCGCGGGTCGTGGTCCTGGTGGAAGCCCGACACCCCGAAGAGGTCGGTGCGCTGCGAGCGCTCGACGTCGCCGGGCTGGTCGGGCGCGCCACCGGGCCGGACGCGCTCGCGCTCGCAGTCGGGCGAGTCCTCGCCGGCGAGCGGGCCGTGGACGCGGCGCTCACGGAGAGCGTTCCCCGCACCGGGACTCCCGCCGGCGAGTTCGCCCTGACCGCTCGCGAGCGCGACGTGCTCGTGCTCCTTGCCGAGGGCCGTAGCAACCGTGAGATCGCCGCGACGCTGTTTGTGTCGTTGCCAACGGTAAAGACACACCTCGCGCACATCTATGCCAAGCTCGACGTCAAGAACCGCAACGAGGCACTCGGACGCGCCGTCGGTCTCGGTCTCCTCTCGTGAGGATGAGCCGCTCGCCGACCACCGTTCGCGCGAGTTCCGCCGTTTTCGTGTCCGGCGGCCCTATATTCAGAACCCGAACAGGGGAGGGCTTGTGCTGGTTCTCACGCGGCGAGCGAACCAGAGCATCATGATCGGCGACAACGTCGTCGTGACCGTGCTCGAAGTACGCGGTGATCAGGTCCGTCTCGGCATCGTCGCGCCCCGCGAGATCGATGTGCACCGCGAGGAAGTCTTCCGTGCACTGCACGGCCTCGATGACAACCACGAGATCGACGTCACCGACGACGAACCGGAGACCACCGGGGCGTCGCGCCGCCACCCGCGCGACTGACGAGCCCCTCAGGCGACGAGGTCGGCCCAGACTTCACCGAGGACCGTCCGGAGCACCGATTCGATCTGGTCGAGCTCGGCGTCACCCGCGATCAGCGGCGGCGCGACCTGCACGATCGGGTCGCCCCGGTTGTCGGCGCGACAGATGAGCCCGGCGTCGAGCAGACGCGGGATGAGGAATCCGTGCAGCAGTCGTTCGGCCTCGTCATCGGTGAAACGCTCCTTGGTCTCGCGGTCCTTCACCAGCTCGAGCGCCCAGAAGAACCCCGCGCCGCGTACATCGCCGACGATCGGCAGCTCGGCCAACCCGACCATTCGGTCCCGGAATCCGCCCTCGGAGCTGCATACGTGGTCGAGGATCCCCTCTTCCTCGAACAGATCGAGGTTCGCGAGCGCAACCGCACAGCTCACCGGGTGTCCACCGAAGGTGATGCCGTGCTGGAAGCTCGCGGCGCCCTCCAGGAAGGGCTCCGCGAGGAAATCTCGACAGATGACTGCTCCCAACGGTGAGTAGCCGCTCGTGAGGCCCTTGGCGCAGGTGATCATGTCGGGGAGGTAGTCGTAGCGTTCGGCGCCGAACATGTACCCCAGGCGACCGAACGCACAGATCACCTCGTCGGACACCAACAGCACGCCGTAGCGGTCGCAGATCGCGCGCACGCGTGCGAAGTAGCCGGGTGGCGGCACGAAGCACCCACCGGCGTTCTGGACCGGCTCGAGGAACACGGCCGCGACCGTTTCGGGCCCTTCGAAGAGGATGCGTTCCTCGATGGCGTCGGTGAGGCCGGTCATGAATGCCTCGTCGTCGTGGCCGATGGGGCTCCGGTATGCATTCGTGTTGGGGACGTGCACACCACCTGGTGTCAGCGGCTCGAACGGGGTCCGCAGACCGGGGATGCCGGTGATGGACAGCGCGCCGAGCGTCGTGCCGTGGTAGGCGAGGTTGCGGGCGATCACCTTGTACCGCTGCGGCTCACCCTTCGCCCGGAAGTACTGGCGAGCCAGCTTCCACGCCGACTCGACCGCCTCGGAGCCGCCGGTGGTGAAGAACACCCGGTTGAGGTCGCCGGGTGCGAGTCCCGCGAGGCGGGTGGCGAGCTCGATCGCCGGGATGTGGCCGTAGCTCCAGATCGGGAAGTACTCGAGGGTCTCGGCCTGGCGGGCCGCGGCCTGGGCGAGCGTGCGCCGGCCGTGGCCCACCTGCACGGTGAAGAGCCCCGACAGGCCGTCCAGGTATTGGCGGCCTGTCGTGTCCCAGACCGAGCAGCCCTTGCCGCGCGCCCAGACCCGCAGCTCGGCGGGTGAGCCGAGCCGGCTGAAGTGCATCCAGAGATGGCGGCGGGCCTGTGCTTCGAGATCGTCGGTCGTCATGGGGTTCCCCATCCATTCGCCGGGTCTTCGAGCGTCCTACGCATCGTCTCGTCCGAGCCCAACGAGCTCGGCCGGGTCGATGACCACGGTGAACCCGTCTCGCTCGACCAGCCAGGCGCGATTGGCCTCATGGGGGTGGTCCGGCCCGAAGCGGTTGAGGGCTACGACGAGCTCGGTGTCGGCCAGGCATTCCGAGAAGGGCGCCGCCGAGAGCCGCACCGCGTTGATCGCACCGAGGCCCGCGTCGGCCACGAGCACGATCAAGTCCGGCTGCAGCGCGGTGGCCAGGTCGATGTTGTCGCCATCGGCGGCAATGGGTGAACGGGGGCCACCCGCGCCCTCGACGAGCACGAACGTGGCTTCGTGCGGCATCGCCGCCGTGGTCTCGACGGCCAGCTCCGCGATCGTGAACGTCGGGCGCGCCAACGCGGCGGCCGCCATCGGGGGCGCCAGCGGGCGTTCGTACCAGCGGTGCGGCGGGCAGACCTGCTCGGGTGTGGCACCGGCCGCGGCGGCCAGCACGTCCGCGTCGGTATCGCCACCACCGGGCGCGAACGATTGCACGGGTTTCCGGGCGGTCACCGCGGTCCCGGCCGCACGCTCGGCGCGCAGCCACGACGCCGCCCACCACGTCTTGCCGACGTCGGTGCCCGTCCCGGCGACGAAGACGATGGTCATGAGCCGCCGGCAGCGAGCAATCCGAGCCCGCGCAGCGCCTCGACCAGGCGCTCGACCTGTCCGGGAGTGTGGGCGGCCGAGAGGGTGACGCGCAGGCGTGACGTGCCCGGGGCCACCGTCGGTGGACGGATCGCCGGGACCAGCAACCCGCGGGCCAAGAGAGCGTCCGCGGCAGAGACCGCGTCGGCCTCCGCGCCGCAGGGCACCGACACGATCGGTGATGGATGGCCGGGCCGCAGCTGGTCGATGTTGGCGCGGAGCCGGGATCGCAGGGCCGCACCCTCGGGGCCGGCCAGGATCCTGGCTGCGGCCAATGCCGCGCCCGAGTCGGCCGGTGTCGGCGCGGTGGTGAAGATGTAGCTGCGGGCGCGGTTGACGAGCAGATCGGCGGCCTGGCGATCGCACGCGATGAAGCCGCCCAGCGCTCCGTGTGTCTTCGACAGCGTCCCGACCCGCAATGCCGCGATGTCGCGCAGATCCGGGTCGGGTCCGAGGACGGCGTGCGCTTCGTCGAGCACGAGGAGGCAACCGCGATCGGAGCACAGCGCCACGAGGTCAGTGATCGGCGCGACGTCACCATCCATGGAGAACACGGAATCGCTCACCACGAGACAGCGCCGGCCGTCGGCCCGGTCCACGAGCGAAGCGAGATGGTCGACGTCGGCATGACGGAAGATCGCGATCTCCGAGCCGCTGAGCCGAGCGCCGTCGATGATGGACGCGTGGTTGAGCTCGTCGGAACAGACGAGCACGTCCGGCCCCCCGAAGGTGGTGAGCGCGCCGAGGTTCGCGGCGAACCCGGTCGGGAACACGACGGCGCGCTCGGTCCCCTTCCCGGTCGCGAGCTCGGCTTCGAGCTCGTCGTGGACCGGGCGCGAGCCGACGATGAGCCGGGCCGCTCCGGATCCTGCGCCCCACCGGTCGAGCGCGGCGTGCGCCGCGGCGATCACCTCCGGGTGTTGGGTCAGACCGAGATAGTCATTGGACGCGAAGGACACGACCGGCCGACCGTCGGCGCCGAGCTTCCCCTCGGGCCCCGCGGCGTCGAGTGTCCGGGGGGCGCGCCATTGCCCGGCGCGGCGGATGGTCGCCAGCTCGCCGTCGACCCACTCGCCCCAGGTCATGGGACGCGGGGCCCGCCGGCGACCTCGTCGACGGCCGCGTCGAGGGCGTGGACGATCTGGTGGATCTCGGCTGACGTCACGTCGAGCGGCGGCATGAGGATCACGACGTCGCCGAGGGGCCGGAGCAACACCCCACGGTCCACCGCCGCGGCGCAGACCCGCCGCCCCCAGCGCAGTCCGTCCTCCGGTGGCGCCAGCTCCACGCCGCCCATGAGCCCGCACAGCCGGACGCCGGCGACCGCGTCTCGGGGCGCGATCCGGTCGTCGAGCAGACCGCGGAGCTCCTCGGACCGGGCGGCGACGTTGGCCAACACGTCCCGCGCGTCGATCAGCTCGAGGTGGGCCAGCGCCACCGCGGCGCCGAGGGCGTTGCCGCTGTAGGAGTGCCCGTGGTACAGCGTCTGGGGTCCGAGGTCGGGGCCGCGGAACGCGTCGAAGACCCGCCCCGAGGCGACGGTCGCCGACATCGGCAGGTAGCCCGCGGTGAGCCCCTTGCCGAGGCACAGCAGGTCCGGCCGCGCGCATTGCTCGGAGGCGAACAGCGTGCCGGTGCGGCCGAAGCCGGTCGCGACCTCGTCGTGGATCAACAGCACGTCGTGTTCAGCGCACGCGGCTGCGAGTTGCCGGAGCCCCTCGGGTGCGGCGAGCTGCATGCCGGCCGCGCCCTGGACGAGCGGTTCGACGATCACCGCGGCGAGCTCGGCGGCGCGCCGCGCGACCATCGCCGCGGCGTGGGAGAAGCAGTTGGGGTCGTCGAAGCCGGGCGCACGGTGCACGGCGAACCGAAGCGGGTCGAAGATGTCAGTGCCGAACCCGCCGTCACCGAGTGACAGCGCCCCCATGGTGTCGCCGTGGTACGCGCCACCGAACGCCAGAAACGAGGTGCGTCCGGCCACGCCGCGGTTGGTCCAGTACTGAAACGCGATCTTGAGCGCCTGTTCCACCGCGGACGCGCCGTCGGACGCGAACAGGAAGTGAGGCTCGTCGACCGGGACACGTGCCGCGAGCGCCTCGGCCAGCTCGATCACGATCCGGTTCCCATTGCCGAGCATCGTGGTGTGTGCGCCGCGCTCGAGCTGGTCCCGGATGGCGTCGTCGAGCTCGGGGACCTGATGGCCGAGGGTGTTCACCCACAGCGACGAGATGGCGTCGAGGTAGCGCCGTCCGTCGACCCCGACCAGCTCGTGGCCGGACGCGGTGTCGACGATCACCGGCGCGTTGTCGGCGTAGCTGTCCATCTGGGTGAAGCCGTGCCAGACGACGGCCGCGTCGCGCTCGACCCAGCTCGGATTCATCCGGCGATGTTAGGACCGCCCCGGTGGGCGGGACCCGGCCGAGCGGCGGCGCGTCACCGTCACCCTTCGCTTTGGCGTCGGCCGCCGGGAACTATTCCCCACCAGCGACGCTCCAGCGCCTCTGGGAGGGTCAGCCGCCTTCGCGCAGGCCGCGGTAGCGGCGGATGAGCGTGTTGGTGGAGCTGTCGTGACTCAGGTCGGGCTCTTCGGGGCTCTGGAGCTCGGGGATGATGTTGTTGGCGAGGACCTTGCCCAACTCGACGCCCCACTGGTCGAACGAGTTGATGCCCCACACCGTCCCTTGGGTGAACACCTTGTGCTCGTAGAGCGCGACGAGCTTGCCGAGCGTGTCGGGGGTGAGCCGCTCGGCCAGGATCGTGTTCGTCGGCCGGTTGCCCTCGAAGGTGCGGTGGGCCACCTGGTCGTCGGGGACACCGTCGGCGCGGACCTCATCTGCGGTCTTGCCGAACGCCAGCGCTTCGGTCTGCGCGAAGACGTTCGCCATCAACAGGTCGTGGTGGTCACCCAGCGGGTTCAGAGGCTGGCCGAAGCCGATGAAGTCGCACGGGATGAGCTTCGTGCCTTGGTGGATCAACTGGTAGAAGGCGTGCTGGCCGTTGGTTCCCGGCTGACCCCAGATGATCGGCCCGGTCTGGCACTCGACGGGGTCGCCGGCGAGGGTCACGTGCTTGCCGTCGCTCTCCATGTCGAGTTGCTGGAGGTACGCGCTGAACCGCCCGAGGTACGCGTCGTACGGCAGCACCGCGACGGTCTGTGCACCGAAGAAGTCGTTGTACAAAATCCCCAGGAGGCCGAGCAGCACGGGCAGGTTTCGCTCCAGGGGCGCAGTGCGGAAGTGCTCGTCCATGGCGTGGAAGCCGGCCAGCATCTCGGCGAAGGCGTCGGGTCCGGTCGATACCATCAGCGACAGTCCGATCGCGGAGTCGAACGAGTAGCGGCCGCCGACCCAGTCCCAGAACCCGAACATGTTCGCGGTGTCGATGCCGAACTCGGCGACTTCGTCCGCGTTGGTCGACACCGCGACGAAGTGCTTCGCGACCGCGGCCGCGTCGCGGCCGAGCCCTTCGAGCAGCCATTCGCGCGCGGTGTGCGCGTTGGTCATCGTCTCCAACGTGGTGAAGGTCTTCGAGCAGATGATGAACAAGGTCTCGGCCGGGTCGAGGTCGCGGGTGGCCTCGACGAACTCGGTGCCGTCGACGTTGGAGACGAATCGGAACGTGAGCGACCGCTGGCTGTAGTGCTCGAGCGCCATGTGGGCCATGACCGGTCCGAGGTCCGAACCTCCGATGCCGACGTTGATGACGTTGCGGATCCGCTTGCCGGTGTGGCCCGTCCAGGCCCCCGACCGCACGCGGTCGGAGAAGTCGGCCATCTTGTCCAGCACCGCGTGGACGTCGGGAACGACATCGTGGCCGTCGACCTCGATCACCTCGTCGCGCGGCGCTCGCAGCGCGACGTGCAGGACCGCGCGCTTCTCGGTGACGTTGATCTTCTCACCCGCGAACATGGCGTCGATCCGCGCCCGCAGGCCGGATTCCTCGGCGAGCTGCAGCAGGAGCGTCATGGTCTGATCGGTGACGCGGTTCTTGGAGTAGTCGAGGTAGATCCCGACGGCTTCGGCGGTCAGGCGTTCGCCGCGCGCCGCGTCGTCGGCGAACAGATCGCGCATGTGCAGGTCCCGCGTGGACTCGTAGTGCGCCTGGAGGGCACTCCACGCGGGCCGGTCGGTGAGTGGGGCTACTGCGGCGTCTCTCGGCATGGAATGACGCTACCGCTCCCCCGATAACCTCCCGCGCGTGGTCGATGAACCGAGAGACAAGCCCAGAGAGATGCACGGAGTCGACGGCCGGGTCGTGATCGTGACCGGGTCCGGTCAAGGGGTCGGGCGGGGCATCGCGCATCACCTGGGCAAAGGGGGTGCGAGTGTCGTCGTGGCCGAATGGCAGCCCGACACGATGCAACGGACTGTCGATGAGCTGACGGAGTGGGGCGTACCCACCCTCGGCGTGCAGTGCGACATCAACGAGCAGGACCAGATCGAGGCGATGGTCTCCGCCACGGTCGAGCGTTTCGGGCGCCTTGACGGCCTGGTGAACAACGCGCAGACCTTCCGCCCGATGGCACCGATGGCGACCGTCGCCGCCGACGATTTCGACGTCTTCTACCGCTCCGGGGTGAAGGGCACCGTCTGGGCGATGCAGGCGGCGTACCCCCACATGCGCGAGCAGGGTTGGGGCCGCATCGTCAACTTCGCGTCGTCGATGGGCATCATCGGCGGGCGGGGCTTCGGTGCGTACAACGCCTCGAAGGAAGCGATCCGGTCGATCTCTCGTACCGCGGCACGCGAGTGGGGCGCGGATGGGATCTGCGTGAACGTGATCGCGCCCGCCGCCGCGGCCCATCACGGCAAGGCCGCCACCCAGAGCGAGGGCTACCGGCAGTTCGTCGAGAGCTGCCCGATGGGCCGCCAGGGCGACCCCGAGCTCGACATCGCCCCGATCGCGTGGTTCCTCTGTTCCGACGCGAGCCGTTACGTGACCGGCCATACCTTCATGGCTGACGGCGGTGCCTTCATGTGGGCATGAGCGACCCGCGCGCGCCGCTCATCGAGAACGTGCGGCTCCAAGCCGTCGCATGCAAAGCGCTGGGGTCGTCGTTCTACGAGGCGTTGCTCGGCCACATCGTGAACGACATCGCTGCCGCGGGCCCATGTTGGGAAATCCTGGCGGCGCATGCCGGAGCGCCCGCCGACGACGTGTACTCCTTGCGGCTTCTCGCCGGCGTCCACCGCGTCGTGCTCTCGGGCGGTGCGCCCGCATTGACCGCCCGGTACCCGTCGACCGGCGGTGACGGTGACGCCGAGGCCGCCTGGCCCGACGTGCGCCGCCTGATCGCCGATCCGCCGCCGTCGGTGCTCGACGCGCTGACCCGCCCGCCGCAGACCAACGAGGTCGGCCGATCGATACCACTGTTCGGTGGGCTTCTCGTGATCGCCGCCCGGATGGGGCTCCCTCTGCGCCTCCGCGAGCTCGGTGCGAGCGCGGGGCTCAACCTGCGTTTCGACCGCTACTGGTTCGAACAGGACGGCGCCGGATGGGGCGACGCCGCGACCAAGGTGCGCTTCACGCAGTTCTGGTCGGGTGCGAGGCCGCTCTTCGAACGTGGGCTCGAGATCGCGGATCGGCGAGGGTGCGACCGGGACCCGATCGATGCGACCAGCGACGACGGTCGGCTCGCGCTGTTGTCGTACGTGTGGCCCGACCAGGCGCAACGCTTCCAGTTGCTTGCAGCCGCGTTGGAAGCCGCGCTCGACACGCCGGTCGACATCGACCGGACCGATGCCGGCGCGTGGGTGGAACGGATGCTCGTGCCGTCGAACCCGGGCGCGTGCACCGTCGTGTACCACTCGGTGTTCTGGCAATACCTGCCGGACGCGACCCGTTCTGCGATCATCGTGGCCATCCAGGCCGCGGGTGCGCGGGCCACGCCCGAGGCGCCGCTCGCGTGGCTGCGCCTGGAGCCCGGCAACATCGGTGACGGGTTCGCCGAGCTGCGCCTCTCCCTGTGGCCCGCGCCCGGCGGCGTCGTCGACAACGAGCTCCTGGCCAAGGCCGGGTTCCACCTCGGCCCGGTCGAGTGGCTCGCCGGCGCGGGGCTGGATTAGCGCTCGATCGTGCGACAACGCGCTGAGGGCGATCCGGCGGGCCATCCGGATCGACGGCGTGCAGCTCCGTCTTGGCCCGCGCGGCTCCCGGACTCAGAGAGTGCCGCCGCCGTTGTTGCCGCCGCCACCGCCGTCACCCGCGCAGCTGCCGTCGGCCGCGGGAAACACGTCGGGCAGGTTCCGGTGACCGTGTCCGGGATCGGTGCCGTCGAAGTGACCGTTGAGCGCGTTCGCGTCGACGGTGATGAGCACGTAATGGTTGGCCGAGCCGTGGCAGATCGTCACCTTCGGCTGGCCCGGGTCGGCGAAGGCCGGCGCCGCCCCGATCGAGGCCGTCAACGCGACCACCGCTGCTACCACCATCATGCGAAGTTTCATCGAGAGCTCCTTCTCATCGCGAACTTCGTGTATCGGCACCGCCCACCCGAAGACTTGAACCGCACGCCGTTGCGTCGAGCGGTTCGCGGCCAAGGGTTCCGAACCGCCTCGGCCAGCGTCCTCCGGACGGTCGAGCGCGGCCCGGTGAAGGCGCGGCCAGGCGAGGACTTCGGGCTCAGGCGCCGAAACGCGTGAGCGTCTCGCCGAGCCAGTCGAGGCCACGGTGGACCGCGGAGGCGTAGCCCTCGTCGTTGATGGCCGGCCCGATGAGCTCGAGGTCGAAGCAACCCGCGTAGCCGGCTTCGAGCACTGTGGCGAGAATCCGCTCGAGGGGGATGTCGCCGTCGCCGGGCACGAGCCGGTTCGGCGTCGAGAGCGTGCGCGTCGCGCAGCACGGGGTCGAGCGCTTCGGTGAGCGCGCCGGCAGCCTCGTCCCAGTCGAGGCGAGCCGCGGGGCCGGTCGTGAACACGAGGCACTCCGCCTCCAGGGCGACCGCGGCGGCGACGGCTCGATCCAGCCGCGCCCGCTGGGCCGTCCACTGCTCGGGATCGTCGAGACGGAACGGGCCGAGACCGATCAGGTTCGTGACCCGCAGGCCCGCCGCGGCGGTCCGGGCGACGGCGTCGTCCCAGCCGGCCCGCTCGAGCTTCGCGACCGAGACGCCGACGTTGGTGATCCCGGCCGACGCCCAGAACTCGAGGTCCTGATCCATGGTCCAGTCGAACGTGCAGATCGCGCTGACCGAGACGCGGGGGTGCATGGCCGGCTCCACGATGGGCAGCTCAGCCATGGGCGAGCAGCCAATCGGCAACGAGGGGGAACGTGTGGGTCGGCGCGGTGAGCCCGGCGAGGAGGTCGTCGTGACCGACGTCGATCGGCCATCCGCTCGCCTCGCCGGCGACGACGAGGGTCCGATCAGCCGAACCGAGCGCGGCGTGCGTGCTCACGACGCCGGCCGGAGGACGCTGGCGATCGGCGGCACCGGCGATGAGCAGCACCGGGCGGTCGAACTCGGCCAGGCGATCCGACCACACCACCGAGTGGCCGACCGAGCGCATCGTCGTGTGCTCCATCCAGTCGCGGAACTGGTCGACGATCCCGGTGGCCTCGTCGGGCACGCCGTGGGCGAAGTAGCGCGCCGTCACCACCCAGTCCGTATTGGTGGTCAAGAAGCTGCTGTCGAGCACCTCGGATCGGTCACGGGCGAGCTGCGGACCTACCTCGCGCACCATGGAGAACGGATAGCGGGTACCCGAACGCTGCGGGAACGGCGTGGTGACGCCGGGGACCTCGCCTTCGGGCGGGGTGATCGCCGGCGAACCCATCGTGACGCCGCCGGCGAGGCGCGGTGCGCTGCCCGAGATCACCGTTGCGTAGAGGGCGAGCCCACTCATCTCGGTGCCGACCCAATGCAGCGCGTCGCGCCCGGTCGCAGCGGCGACGTAGTCGGTAACCGCAGGGACGTCGCGGAACACGAAGTCATCGAACGTCCACTGCAGCTCGGGTTCGGGTCCGCCGTCGGGCCAGGACGCGTTGCGCCCCCGCAGGTCCACGAGCCACACGTCGAGGCCGCGCGCGGCGAGGGCGCGCGCCATGGAGTAGTCCTCGTGCGCGTCGAAGATGTAGCGGCTTCCGGCGAGACCGTGGCCGAGGAGCACCGGAAGACCCCGTGCCGCGCCGTCGGGACGGTAGTGGTAGAGGCCGATGTTCCAACCGTCGTCGGTGCGGGCGCGGTGGCGTTCGTCCTCGGTGGTCTGCCACGTGACCGCGCCGGCCAGCTCGGTGGCTTGTTCGGTGTCGTGCGTACTCATCCGAGCACGGTGCCACGCGCCGCGCTGCTGCCGCCATCCAGCGGCAGGTTGATGCCGGTGAGGAACTCGGATTCCGAGCTCGCGAGGTACACCGCAGCGTGCGCGACGTCATCGGCGACACCCAGACGCGTCAGGTGCATGCCTTCGAGCCGGTCTCGCCGTTCCGGCGTGAGATCCGCGTCGCGACGGTCGTTGATCACGTAGCCGGGACTGATCGTGTTGGCGCGGATGTTGTGGGCCGCGTAGTCGACCGCGATCGCGCGCGTCAGACCGTTGAGCCCCGACTTCGTCGCGATGTAGGCGGTGAAGCCCCGCGCAGCGCGTTCGGCCTGGCGGGACGAGATGTTGATGATCGAGCCGTGACCGGCGTCGAGCATCCGGGGGATCGCGGCCCGGCTCAGCTCCATCGGCGCGGTGAGGTTCACTCGGATCGTCGCGTCCCAAGCCGTCGATGACAGCTCGCCGACTGGCCCGTCGGCCTCGTCCACCGTGCCGGCCGCCGCGTTGTTCACGAGCACCGTGAGGCCGCCGAGTCGATCGAACGCCGCGGTGACCAGCTCCGCGCACGCCCCGTCGACACCGAGGTCGGCGGTCACGACCTCCGCGGTGCCGCCGCCGGAACGGATCTCGTCGGTGACCTGCTCGGCGCGCCCCTGGTCTCGTCCCGTCACCACGACGTGGGCGCCTTCGCGGGCGAATCGCGTGGCGATCGCCCGGCCGATTCCCGCAGTCGAGCCGGTGACGAGTGCCCGTTCGCCGTCGAGGCGTCCCACGTCAGCGCGCCGGGTCGGACCGACCGGGCGTCCTGGACTCGCTCGGGCGGTCGGTCGCGCCGAGCGCGTCGGTCAACGCGGTAGCGGCGGCATCGAGGTCGGCGGGATCCGGCGACGGATCCGCGTTGGCGAAGTCGAGGTCGTGGACCCCGTCCATCGGTACGAGGTGTAGGTGGACATGGGGCACCTCGAGCCCGGCAATCATGAGCCCGATGCGGGTGGGCCGAAAGGCGCGTTGTTGCGCCCGGGCGATCCGCTGCGCCACGCCGGTGAGGTGTGCCGTGACATCGGGGTCGAGGTCGATCCAATGATCGACCTCGGCACGCGGCACGACGAGGGTGTGGCCCGTCTTGAGCGGGTTGATCGAGAGAAAGGCCACGCACACATCGTCACGCCACACGAAGCGCCCCGGCAGCTCGCCGTCGATGATGCGGGTGAACAGGGTCGCCAACGGGATGTCCCTTCGGTGAGCGAGGGCCAGGCTACGTCGACGTGTCGATCGAGTACACCGATCCGCCGAAGCGCGCCGCGGTGCAGATCTCCGGCGTGATGACCCTGCCCATGATCGCGATGCCGGCACGCGACCCCTCGAGCGGCCCCGGATCGGCTATCAAGCTTGCCGGGGAGGGGGAACTGCTCGTCGCGCTCGGACCGAAGAGCCGGTACAGACCGGACGACGCGCTGGGACCAGCGTAGGAGGACGCAGCGATGGCGAACAAGAAGAACCAGAACAAGCGACGAGGACCGAAGCCGTCCGGTGAGCCGCCGGGGCGCCCGGCCGCTTCGGCGAAGGCTCGTCCGGCGCGCGACGCGGGTCGGTCCGCGCGCCGAAGCATCCCGACCGCCTTCTGGATCGCCGTCGCGGTCGTCGCGGTGGCCGGTGTCGCGGTGGTCGGCCGCGTCGTCGGAGTGAACGTCCAGTCGGACCGGTCCGGGTCTGACAACGCAGACGTGGTGATCCCCCGGCTCGGACCGGACGATGGCGAAGACCTGGGCGACCTGGACGCGCCGGTCGTCGTCCAGGAGTTCGCCGACTTCCAGTGCCCGGCGTGTCGCGCGTTCTTCGAGACGACCCAACCGACGATCGACCAGCTCATCATCGATCGCAAGGTCCGTTTCGTGTTCAGCAACTTCGCGTTCATCGGACCCGAATCGTTCCGGGCCGCGTCGGCCGCGCGGTGCGCGGCGGACTTCGCGGTGTTCTGGGAGTACCACGGCCTCTTGTACGAGAACCAGTCCGATGTGGAGAACGGCGGTTTCTTGAGAACCGACCAGCTCATCGAGTTCGGTCGGCAAGCGAACATTCCGGGTGAAGAGCTGCCGACGTTCGAGGAGTGCGTTCGTGAGGATCGCTACGACGATCTCGTACGCGAGCAGAGCGACAACGCCGCGAAGAAGGGCGTGAAGACCACCCCGACGATCTTCGTCAACGGCGAGGAGTTGGAGAACCCCACGCCCGCCCGTCTCACCGCCGCGGTCGACTCGGCTGCGGCTGCGGCCGTGGCCGCTGACGGCTGACGCCTTCGTCGAGGTTCGGTCCGGCGCTCAGGCGCACGCGCGGCAGCGACCGAGCAGGTCGATGCGGTGACGCTCGGCCCGAAACCCCGTCGTGAGTGCGATTGCGTCCGCCGCCGAGCGCACGGACCGTTCCAGCGCGGCGGGTGCGTCGACGTCTTCCACGGTGCCGCACTCGACACAGATCAGGTGGTGGTGATGGCCGGTCAGGTCCTCGGCGAGCTCGTAACGCGCGAACTCGTGATCGGTCACGATGCGGTGGACCACGGTCGCACGTTCGAGCACCGCGAGGTTCCGATACACCGAGCTCTGAGCGAGCTCGGGCCGAGCGTCGAGGATCTCGGGAATGGTGAGCGGCCGGAGCGAGGCGCGAAGCGCGTTGATGATCGCGATCCGGTTCGTGGTCGGCCGTTGCTCGGCCCGCCGCAGTCGCCGTTCGATCTCGTCGGAGAGCGTCGCGGCGAGCCCGGTCGGGCCTGTCGACCGATCGCGGACAGCGTCGGGCCGGCGGGAGGTAACCGGATGCGCTGCGGTACGCGCCCGCTCGGGCTTGCGTCGGGCCGCCACGTCGCGAGTGTACCGGCGAGTTAGCGTCGCCTGATGGGGCCGGCGCCGGTGTCCGAGCAATTCGCGGCGTGCATCGCCGCCGAGGAGTCGACGATCGCGCTCGATGAGATGGCGTTGCTCATCGCCGCCCATGCCCATCCGGGCCTCGATCTCGCCGCCGAGCTCGCCCGTCTCGACAACCTGGCCCTGGGCTGTCCGGACGATCCCGACGGACTCGCCCGCCACCTCGTCTCCGCCCACGGCTTCGGAGGCAACGTCACCGACTACCACGACCCGTCCAACTCCTTCCTCGACGACGTCCTCACCCGGCACACGGGAATCCCCATCACGCTGAGCGTGCTCATGATCGCGATCGGCCAGAGGCTCGGTGTGGAGCTCATCGGTGTCGGCATGCCCGGCCATTTCATCGTCGGCACCGCGTCCGACGACCACGGTCGCCGGACGTATTTCGATCTCTTCTCCGACGGGGCGACCCGCTCGGCGAGTGACTGCCGACGCCAGTTCGAGTCGAGCTACCCGGGCGTGGAATTCGAGTCCCGGTTCCTCCAACCCGTCGGCCCACGTGCCATCGCTCGTCGGATGCTGACCAACCTGGAGCAGAGCTACGGCGCGCGCGACCCCGCCCATCTCGCCTGGGTCACCGCGTTGCAGCTCGCGATCCCGGGGACACCGCCCGCGCAACGACGACGACTCGCAGCTCGCCTGGGCGCCCTCGGCGCCTACGACTCGGCCGCGGCAGCGCTCGACGCACTCGCCGATGAATCCGGCAGCGAGGCTGGCGGTGCGGCGGTGGAGCGGTTGCGGGCCTCGGCGCGGGCACAGCGAGCGCGGGGAAACTAGACGATGACCACCAGCGCAGAGCTGGGAATGTTCCCGCTCGGTACCGTGCTCCTTCCGCACGCGACGTTGCCGCTCCACGTCTTCGAGCCGCGATACCGCGCGCTCGTGGAGGCCTGCCTCGAAGGGACACCCGAGTTCGGCGTCGTACTGATCGAGCGTGGTTCGGAGGTGGGCGGCGGCGACACCCGATTCGATCTCGGCACCGTCGCGCGCATCGTGCGGGCCGGTCGTCTCGACGACGGGCGCTACGCGCTGGTGACCGTCGGTGCCGAACGGCTGCGCGTCCTCCGGTGGCTCGAGGACGCGCCGTTCCCGCGCGCGCTCGTCGAGCGGCTACCGGCGCCGGCCGCCCACGCCGACGACGCGTCGCTCATCGAAGGCATCCGCGCCGCGCTCGTGAAGGTCGTGGCTCGTCGCACCGAGCTCGGCGAACCCGCGCCACCCGTCGATCTCGCGCTCGCCGACGATCCCATCCGAGCCGGATACGAAGCTGCTGCCGCGGCCGGTCTCGGACCGCTGGACGCATTGGAGCTCCTCGGGATCGACGACGCGGCCGAGCTGCTCCGCCGTCTGCACGGAATGCTGGCCGGCCGGCTCGAGCTGCTCGATGCCCGACTTCGGGGCGCCCGCGAAGGAGGGCAGTTCGACTCGGACTCGTGAGGTCCCAGTCGGTAACGTCAGGACATGGAAGCTGACCCGTCGGATCCCCGCCGTCGCATCGAAGCCGAACAGGCTCGCGTCTCCGGGCTGATCCACTCCGTGAGGCGAGAGCTGGGCGACCCCGAGGAGTTCGCCGGGAGTGAAGCGGGCGACCACGGACAGCGTGGCGCGGACGGCGCGACCGAGACCTTCGAACGAGAGAAGGACCTGGGCCTGCTCGACGACCTGGAAGCCGAGCTGGCCGGGCTGGAGGCCGCGCTCGGCCGCATCGACGACGGCACGTACGGCGTCGATGCCGTGACCGGCGACCCGATTGATCCGGCCCGCCTCGAAGCGTTCCCCGCCGCTCGCACCAACATCGACACCGAGGCACCCCACGATTCTTGACCGGTCGGTCAACTAGCCTCGTCGTGACTCGGTTGCTCAGGAGGGCTCGGATGGGTTTCGGGATCGAGAAGTTGGGCGAGTCCACCGACGGAGCCGCGTTCAAGGTCGAAGCGGACCGGGCGAAGGCCTACGCCGCGGCCACGAACGATCCGATCCCGGCCGACCGTAGCGGTGAGGTGGCACCGCCGGTGTTCGCGATCGTGCCGGTGTGGGACACGATGATCGGTGCGATGGCCGGCGTGGTGCCACCCGAGGTCGTGGCCATGGTCGTCCACGGCGAGCAGGACATGTTCTTTCACGCCCCGATTCGCCCCGGGATGGTGCTGCGCACGACCGCCGCACCGGTGGGCGTGCACGTGAAGCCCAACGGAACGAGCGTGATCGCCAAGACCGCCACCTACGACCAGGACGACACACTGCTCGTCGAGCAGTACATGACGTCGTTCTTCCGGGGTGTGAGTGACGGCGAGAGTGCAGGCGAGGAAGCACCGCCGCACAAGCTCGACCTGGCCGTGACCGAGCGCGAGCCCGACGCGGTCGTCGACCAGCAGATGGACGCGGACCAGACGTTCCGCTACGCCGAGGCGTCGGGCGACACGATGCCCATGCACCTCGACGAGGAGTTCGCCAAGTCGGTCGGCCTGCCGGGCATCATCATCCACGGTCTCTGCACGATGGCCTTCGCGTCCTGGGCGGTCGTCACGGCGGTCGGCGGCAACGATCCCGCGCGCCTCAAGCGGTTGGCGGTGCGTTTCTCCAGGCCCGTTCTGCCCGGCCAGCAGATCACGACGCGTATCTGGAAGACCGGAACGAACGACGGGAACACGGTCTTCGGGTTCCAGACGACCAACCCGGACGGCGACCTTTTCATCAAGGACGGTCTCGCGGAGATCGCCCCCTGAGCGTTCGGCTCCGGTTCTTCGCCGGCGCGCGCGACGCCGCGGGCACGGGTGGCGCCGAAGGGCGCGGCTCGACGCTCGGCGAGGTGCTCGCCGCGGCGCGAAGTGACTACGGCCCTGAGTTCGCGGCCGTGCTCGAGCGGTCGCGCGTGTGGCTGAACGGTGACGAGCCGCCGGCCGGCGATGAGACACCAGTGCGAGACGGCGACGAGGTCGCCGTGCTGCCGCCCGTCAGCGGGGGCTGATCCGTCAGCCGGCCGACGTGCGGGCGCGCTCGAAGCGGCCGGCCACGTCGGGCCAGTTGACGATGTTCCAGAACGCCTTGACCCAGTCACCCTTCACGTTGAGATACTGCAAGTAGAAGGCGTGCTCCCACATGTCGAGCGCGAGCAGCGGCGGGGTGCCCTGCGCGACGTTGGACTGGTGGTCGTAGACCTGTTCGACCACCAGTCGCTGTCCGAGAGGTTCCCAGCCCAGGACGCCCCAGCCGGAGCCCTGGATGCCCATGGCCGTGGCGCTGAGCTGGGCCTGGAGCGCTTCGAAGGAGCCGAATGACTCGTCGATCGCGATTCCGAGCTCGCCTGCGGGGCGGCCGCCGCCGTCGGGACTCATGTTGGTCCAGAACAGCGAGTGGAGGACGTGGCCCGAGACGTGGAACGCGAGGTTCTTCTCGAGCTGGTTGATGGTGGCGAGATTGCCCTGCTCGCGGGCCGCGGCGAGCTGGTCGAGGGTCGCGTTGGCGCCCGTGACGTAGGCCGCGTGGTGCTTGTCGTGGTGCAGCTCGAGGGTCTTGGCGGAGTAATGCGGTTCGAGTGCCCCGAAGTCGTACGGGAGGTCGGGGAGGGAATAGACAGCCATGGTGATCCTTTGCTGTGTGATCGGTTTGTGGGTCGGCACACCGTCGGATCGACGGTCGGTGTCAAGGCTCGCACATTCCCGAGCCGCCCCACGCCGGCGATGATCTGTGCGAACCGGCGCGAATACCGCGAGCTCGGAGGCCCGGGCGGGTGAGCGTGCACGGGGTCGCGCGGTAGCCTGAGCCCGTCATGACCGAACCCGCACGCCGCCGACGCCTCGACCGGATCCTCGATCCGAGCTACTTCGAGGCCCTCGATCGCCGCGCCATCGACGACCTCCGATTGATGCGGGGAGAGTGCGGCGAGGTCGAGACCGAGGTCTCTTACGTGCGCCGGCTCGCACAGGCCCGGCTCGAGATCATCCGAGCGGAGCTCGAACGACGTGAACGAGGTGGTGATCTTGGCGAGCTCATCGCCTCGCTGCCGCAGATTCTGGCCGGAGACAGCGCGCGCTCAGGTGCGGTCGGGTCTCGGATCGTCCAGTCGCTCGCTCCCTCGATGAGCATCGCCTGGAATCGCGGTCTCGAGCGACTCATCTCGGATTCGACGCTCGTGAATCTCCCGAGCCTCGGCGACGACGAGCTTCGGACCACGATCGAGGAGCTGGGCAAGCTCGAGAACGAGGTCTCAGGGGTACGGCGCCGGCTGCATAGCGTGATCGACCAGCTCGATCTCGAGCTCGGAGCGCGGCTGCGCTCCACTCCGCAGAGCCTCTAGCTCGCCCGCGTCGCGATGCCGACCGACAGTCTCGAGGCCCGCCTGCGTGATCTCGGGTCCTTCATCCGCGACCAGCGTCGCCGCGATCGTCTGTCGCTCCGCAAGCTCAGCGAGCTGGCGGGCATCTCGAACCCGTACCTCAGCCAGATCGAGCGCGGGCTGCGCAAGCCGAGCGCCGAGATTTTGCAAGCGATCGCGAGGGGACTGCAGATATCGGCCGAGACGCTCTACGTCCGGGCGGGGATCCTCGACGGACCGAACGACCCGCCTGATCTCGTGGCCGCGATCAGCGCGGACTCCTCGCTCACCGAGCGTCAGAAGAAGGCGCTGATCGACGTGTATCGGTCGTTCCGACGGCCCGGTGCCGGAGATGACGGGCCCGACGGCGATGCTGCCGACGGCGACACAGCACGAGACCGGCCGGTCCCGACCGGAAAGTAGGCTGCATCCTCGCATGTCCGAACGACGGGTGGCTCTGCTCAGCCTCCACACCTCGCCCCTGGCGCAGCCGGGCACGGGTGACGGAGGCGGGATGAACGTCTATGTGGACGCGCTCGCCACCTCATTGGCGCGCGCCGGGTTGGCCTGTGACGTCATCACCCGCGCCGAGCATCCCGACGTCCCCGAGACCGTCGAGGTCGAAGCCGGCTATCGGGTCGTGCACGTGCCCGTCGGCTCGTATGAGCGCCTCACGAAGCACGAGCTGCTCGAGCACACGGACGACTTCACCGCCGCGGTGCTCGATCACGTCGACCGTCACGGCGTCGACTACTGCGTGCTCCACGCGAACTACTGGATCTCGGGCGCCGTCGGCCACCAGCTCAAACACGCGCTGGACCGCCCATTGGTCGCTACGTTCCACACCCTTGCTCGGGTGAAGGCCGACGCGGGCGTGGACGACGATCCGTTGGAGCGCACCAAGGTCGAGCACGATGTGATCGCCTGTTCCGACCTCGTGCTGGCCTCCACGACCGACGAACGCACTCAGCTGGTTTCGCACTACGCCGCGGCGGAAGACCGGATCGAGATCGTGCCCCCGGGCGTCGACCACGAGGTCTTCTCATCCGGCGGTCGCAGCGGCCGGGCACACAGCCGGGTCGCGCTCGGCCTCGGCCGGGGTCCGGTGCTCCTGTTCGTCGGGCGCATCCAGCCGCTGAAGCGCGCCGACCTCGCGGTGGACACGCTCGCCGAGCTCGACGATGCCACCGCTACCTTGGTGATCGTCGGTGGCCCGAGTGGTCCCGACGGTGTCGCCGAGCTCGCGAGGATCCACGAACGGGTCGACTCCCTCGGTCTCGCTCGTCAGGTCCGTTTCGTCGCGCCCCAGCCGCACGACCGTCTGCGCGACTTCTATCGAGCGGCTGATGTCTGCCTCGTGCCGTCGCACACCGAATCGTTCGGCCTGGTCGCGCTCGAGGCGGCGGCGTGCGGGACTCCGGTGGTCGCAGCCGACGTCGGCGGGTTGCGCGCCCTGGTGGATCACGGCGAGACGGGGTTCCTCGTCGACGCGCGGCGAGGTTCCGACTACGCCGCGCTCGTCGCCGGGTTGCTCGCCTACCCGCAGGCCGCCGCCGCGATGGGCCGGCGCGCCGAAACGCGCTCGCGTGGATTCGCGTGGAGCATCACCGCGGCGCGACTGCGACGCCTGTACGCCGACCTCGTCGAGCGCGAGCCCGTCAGCTGCATGTGAACGGAGGCGGTGACGAGCCCGATGTCGGCGCGACATTCGCGGACGCGCACGCGCTCATCGACTGTCATCTCATGGGCCCGGTGCTCGCCCAACCCGCGATCCAGCACGTCGAGTACGACCCGGATCAGCGACGGTGGTACGTGCGCTTCGGCTGCGAAGGCCGCGACGCAGCGACGATCTACTTCGACCTGCGGGAGCGCACGCTGCGCTACGAGGTCTACTTCATGGCCGACCCGCCCGCCCGGCACCTCGAGCTGTACCGGTGGCTGCTACGAAGGAACCACACCATCTACGGCGCGCGCTTCTCACTCGGTCAGGACGAGGACGTTTACCTCGTTGGCCGCGTGGCGCTCGAACACCTCACCGAGGTCGAGCTCGACCGGATCATCGGCGTGCTCTACGAGCTCGTCGAGACGTGGTTCCAACCCGCGATCGCGATTGCCCACCCGCACGGCTGACCGCCGGCAGAGAATTGCCAGGTCGCAGGGGCAGACGCTACGTTTCGAGGTGCCATCGACGGATGGCACAGAGGCGAGGCCCGAGGTGCAGGAAGGCCCGTTCCGTTCGGGGAAGTACGGAGCGAGCCCGAGAGTTCCTCGGGCCCGTCTCGCGTCCGGATACCCTCGCTGCATGCCGGTCGACGTTCACGCGTGTCGCTGATGCGAGTCGCACTGCTGGGCGGTGGACGCATGGGTGAGGCCCTCGCGCGCGGATGGTGCGCGAGCGGCTACGAGCCAGCGGACCTCGTCGTCGCCGAGGTGGACCCGGAACGCCGCCGGGAGCTCGTGGCCGTCCTCGACGGCGTCCGTGTCGTGCCGAGTCCCGCGTGGGCCGTCGCCGATGCCGGCACCGTCGTTGTCGCGGTCAAACCCGGCGACGTCGCGGCCGTGCTCGAGGCGGCAGCGTCCAGCCTCGCCGCGGACGCGCTGGTCATCTCGATCGCGGCCGGCGTGACGCTCGCCGCGCTCGAAGCGTCGGCGCCGGGTCGTCCGATCGTGCGGGCGATGCCGAATACGCCCGCGGTGGTGGGCCGGGGCGCGGCCGCGATTGCCGGCAATGCCGCCGCGACCGACGCGGACCTCGACCGCGCTCAGGCTCTCCTCGAGAGCGTCGGGACGGTCGTACAGGTACCTGAGCGGCTCCTGGACGCGGTCACCGGGCTGTCCGGTTCCGGACCGGCGTACGTCTTCCTCGTGGCGGAGGCGATGATCGACGCGGGCGTCCTGGTCGGCCTTCCCCGACCGGCGGCGCGCGAGCTCGTGGTCCAGACGTTGCTCGGCGCGGCCACCCTGCTCGCGGAGAGCGGTGAGTCCCCCGAATCGCTGCGGGCCGGGGTGACCTCGCCGGGAGGAACGACGGCGGCCGGGCTCATGGTGTTGGAAGATCGAGGCCTTCGTGCCGCGCTCATGGAGGCGGTCGCCGCTGCGGCGGCGCGATCCGCCGAGCTCGGCGGTGGCGTGTGACTCGCCGCCCCGCTTCGCGCCGGCCCCCCAAGCTCGATGCGCCGTCGCCGTCGCCGACGCCGCACCGGGTCGAGGGCCTGAAGCGCAAACCGACCGCGCGCCAGCGGCTCCTGCGTGCCCACGTGAGCGGGAAGGCACGCCTGAGCCGCTCCGAGCTGCTCGCGACGATCCGGGCGGTGTTGCGCGGTGATCGGTCCGCGCTCCTCGAGTTGGCACCCTTCGAGGGTGTGACGCTCGACGACGCTTTCGCGACGGTCGCTCGCGTGTGGGGCCCGGACCTGGGCTCGCCGGAGCTCGAGGCGGCCATCTCCATCGACCCGACTCGCACGATCGCGCAGGCCCAGGTGGCGTTCGCCCGGGTCGCCGACGTCGCCCGGCGGGGCGGCCGTCTCGCGTTCGCGACGACCCGACCGGCATCCCTGCTGCCGCTCTATACCGCCCTGGCCCGTGTCTCGTCCGACGCGGGTGGTCAGATCCTGGCCGACGAGGAGACGGGCCTCGTCCTGCTCGACGATCGGAGCAATCGACGAATTCGCTGGTTCGACGGGGTCGCGATGGTCGTCGATGGGGACGCGCTCCCGGGCGGCGCCGGGTTCGGCGTGACCGCCGAGCTGGCCTTCCGCCTTCCCCCGCCCGACCTCGTCGTTGCGGATCGTGCGATCGCGGGTGGTTTTGTGCGCGCGGGGATCGAAACGGTTGCCGCCGCGGGCCTGGAGGCCGTTGCCCTCGGTCTGGCCGCCGATCGTGGTCTACCGGTGACGGTGATCCCGCTGCACGAGAGTCAGGCACCCACGGGCTACGAGCCGCTCCTTGCCGTCGCCCGAGAGGCCTTCAAATCCAACGGCTGATCGCCCTTCGTCGACCGTCCGCTGACGGCGCCCCAGGCCCGGCTCTGGGTCCTGGACTGACCCGTTCGACACCATCTCGGCCACGGCGTACGCTCGGGCCCGGACGGAGTAACCGAGGGGTGCCGAGTGGCGCAGTCCTTTTCGAAGGCCCGCTTCCTGACCGTTCAGGAAGTCGCTGAACTGATGCGCGTGTCATCGATGACCGTGTACCGGCTGATCAAGGCCGGTGACCTCCCCGCGGTGCGGGTGGGTCGGTCGTTTCGCGTACGTGACGAGGACGTCGACGCCTACCTTGAGTCCAAGTACACCCAAGCCGGCTGATCCCCGGCCCCGGTCTCGATGACATCGGTAGGTTCGCCACCGTACACTGTCTCCCTTCTTTCGGACTTTGGCCTCGCGGACGAGTTCGTGAGCGTCTGCAAAGGCGTGATCCTCTCCCTGGCGCCGGCGGCCCGCCTCCTCGACATCACCCACGACATTGCTCCCCACGACGTCCGCTCCGGGGCTCTCACGCTCGTCCGGTCGGTCCAGTACCTGCCTGCCGGCGTCGTGCTGGCCGTCGTGGATCCGGGAGTCGGTACCGATCGTCGACTCGTCGCCGCGGTGACCGACGACCAGGTGCTCGTCGGGCCCGACAACGGTCTGTTGGCCCCGGCGGCGGCGATGCTGGGTGGCGCCCGCCAGGTCGTCGCGCTCACCGGCGCGGGCTACGAGCTCCCTGGCCCTGGTGTGACCTTCGCCGGTCGAGACATCCTCGCCCCCGCGGTCGGTCAGCTCTGCGCGGGAGCTCCGGCGGAGTCGCTGGGCGAGCTGGTCGACCCGGCGACGCTGGTCCCCGGGCTGGTGTCGCTGCCTCAGCCGGACGGTGAGGGCCTGTCGGGCGAGGTCTGGTGGATCGACCGATTCGGCAACTGCCAGCTCAACATCGGCCCCGACGAGCTGCGCGCGCTCGGCGCGGAGCCCGGCCGCGCCGTACAGGTGCAGATCGGCGATCAGGCGCGGATGGCTCGGTGGGTGAACACCTACGCCGCGGCCAAGCCGTCCGAGCTCGTCATCGTCGTCGACTCCTACGGGCTCGCATCTCTGGCGCTCGACCGGCGTTCCGCGGCCGACGAGCTCGGCGTGCGAGCCGGCTCCGGGGTCGTGGTCACGGCCGGCGAGCGGTAGGTTCGCCGGCGTGGAATGGATCGAATAGACGTGCGTCCCGGAACGACGATTGCCATCATCGCCCTGCTCGTGCTGATCCTTGGTGCTGCGGTGGCCCAGTTCGTGTTCAAGCTCGGGTGAACGAGCGGTCGTGACCGCGGCAGCGCTCGTCGTCGGCGCGTTCGCGCTCGTGCTCGTGGCCGTGCTGGTCGCGGGCGTGTTGCGGACCCAGGCCCGGTTGGCCCAACGTCTCGAGATGCTGGAAGCGGGCCCGTCGGGCGATCCGGTCTACGGCGTGGCCGGTGTCACGCCTGAGGGCGACGCAATCGAGCTGGACCTCGCCGACCCGGCCGGCCCCCGGCTCCTGGTCTTTCTCACCACGACCTGCGTGACGTGTGCCGAGATCTGGCCCACGCTCGGCCGTGACGCGCGAGTTGTCGCGATCACCAAGGACGAGCGCGACGAGCGTCCGGCGCGCCTGCGTGAGCTCGCCGGCACCGACGTCACGGTCGTGATGTCCGCCGAGGCCTGGTCCGCGTTCGGCGTTCGGGTGGCACCGTACGCGGTGCTCACCGATCCGGCCACGGGGACGGCGATCGCGCGCGGTCCGGTCGTGACATGGCGGGATGTTGCCCGCATCGGCCGGGCCGGCTGATGCGCGTAGTCGGTGGCGTCTACGCCGTGGGTGCGTTGCTGGTCTGTGTGGCCGGCGTCCTCGATCTACGCCGTCCTGGCCCGGTGGTCCGGGCGCTCGCCGACGTGGGAATCCGCGCCACGCCGGTCGGTGTGCGGACCGGAGCGGCCGGAGCGCTCGTCATCGCCGTCGTGGCGCTGGGTGGCCCGGGCGGAGCCATCGGCCGGGTGGCGGCGGGCCTGCTCGGCGGGTTGTACGTCGGGTTCACGGCGTTCGTCGTGCTCGCGCTCGCCCGCGGGCGATCACGCGCCACATGCGGGTGCTTCGGGGGCGACGAGACGCCGCCCTCGGTCGTGCACGCCGTTGTGGACATGGTGCTCGCCACCGCCTCGATCGTGGTCGCGGTCATGCCCGCTGACGGGCTGCCCGCGCTGATTGCCGGCCCGCCCGCGCCAGGCTCGGGGGTCGCTCTCGTGGCACTCGTCGGCGCGACAACGGTGCTCGCACTGGTGGCGCTGACGGTGCTGCCGCGGACGCTGGGCCTCGCTCGGGGCTAGCCCCAATACCGTTCACTTGAGGGCTCCGGATGGTGGCGGTGGGTGGTCCGGTGGGTTGGGGCCAGT
>DASRPD010000038.1:0-3154 GCA_035646535.1 Acidimicrobiia bacterium | reverse complement strand
GATGGCGCTCTTGCGCGCCGAGATGCAGACGCTCGAACAGCGCGTCATCGCCGAGTTCCGCCACGAGTGGCGCACCAGCCTGCTCGCCGTCGTGAGCACCGCGATGGTCGTCGCGGCCGCGTTCGTCGCCGCCGGCCGCCTGGCCTGAGCCCAGCGCGCCCGGAGCCGAGCCACCGCGCCCGGAGCCGACCATTACAGTCCCTCGGACCAATCGGTCGAGGGGGCCAAACCGGTCATGGCAACAACGCGGCGCCAGTTCCTGCGCAGTGCCGGCTACACGTCGGCTCTCGTCGCGGCGGCCGGCGCGGCCGCCGTCGTGCCGGGCACGCCGGGATTCGCGGCGGTGGCCGGCGCGGCGACCGGCGACAAGAAACCGTGGTGGCTGCGGGGCAACTTCGCGCCGGTGCGGCGAGAGGTCACCGAGCTGGACCTCGATGTGACCGGTCACCTCCCGCCCGAGCTGACCGGTCTGTTCGTCCGCAACGGCTCCAATCCGGCGAACGGACCGTCGCCGCACTGGTTCCTCGGTGACGGAATGATCCACGGTGTCCGCCTCGACCGCGGCAAGGCTCGCTGGTACCGCAACCGCTGGGTCGGCACCGAGATGCTCGAATCCGGAATCGGCGTCCTCTCCGCCGAGAATGGGGGCGGAAGTGCCAGCGCGCCCGGCGGCGCGAACAACCAGAGCAACGTCGCGCTCGTATCCCACGGCGACAAGCTGCTGAGCCTGGGCGAGGTCGGATTCCCGTTCGAGATCTCGACCGACGACCTGTCCACCGTCGGGGCCTACGACTACGAGGGCCGGCTCACCACCGCGATGACCGCGCATCCGAAGATCGACCCGAAGACCGGTCAGCTCCACTTCTTCGGCTACGGCTTCGTGGCACCGTTCCTCACGTACCACGTCGCCGACGAGGACGGAACGCTGGTGCACAGTGAGGAGATCCCGGTCGGCGCGTCCACGATGATGCATGACTTCGCCATCACCGATCGCGACGTGATCTTCTGGGAGCTGCCCGTCCTGTTCGACCTGGAGCTCGCCGTGCGCGGCGAGATGCCGTACCGGTGGGACCCGTCCTACGGCGCGCGCCTGGGCGTGATGCCCCTCGGTGGCGCCGCAGCCGACATCCGCTGGGCCGAGATCGACCCCTGCTACGTGTTCCACGGCATCAACGCCTACCGCAACGGCGATGACATCGTCGTCGACGTGTGCCGCATGCCTGACGTGTTCGTGCCCGGCAAGGACTTCCTCGAGACCGTGTCGCGTCCGCACCGGTTCACGATCGACACGTCGGGGCCGACGCTGGCCGTGACCGACGAGCGGCTCGCGAACCGGCAGATGGACCTGCCGACGATCGACCCGCGCCGGCGCGGCCTGCCCAACCGCTACGCCTGGTTCGCCGCGACCCGCCGCAAACCTCGGTCACTCGAGTTCGGTGGGGTCGTGCAGCGCGACCTACGCCGGGGCCGCAACGAGGTGTGGGAGCCCGGGAGGGGCCGTCACGCCGGTGAAGGACTGTTCGTTGCCGGCGACCGGGGCGAAGGCGAGGGCTGGGTGCTCACGTTCCTGTACGACTCTCGCACCCGCTCGAGTGACCTCGTGGTGCTCGACACCTCGGAGTTCGCCAGAGGCCCCGTCGCGCGCGTCCGGCTCCCCCAACGGGTGCCGTTCGGATTCCACGGCGCATGGGTCCCGGCATAAGGCGCCCGCGTTCCACGCGTGAACCCGTGGCGCGGGGGTGCCAGATGCCCGAGCGCGGGTCTCGGCCCGCCGACGGTGTGGTTGGGGTCGTCAGGCGGTGACGGTGGTGGCGAGGCGCGTCTTGGTGAACCAGTCCACCGTGCGGGCCAGGCCGTCGGTGAACGACACTTCGGCCCGGAAGCCGAGGTCGCGCGCCGCGGCGGTGGGGTCCGCGCACGTGTGGCGAACATCGCCGGCGCGCGGTTCGGAGTGGACCGGGTCGGGGCTCACATCGAGGTGCCGAGCGAGGATGCCGAGGAGGTCGAGCAGCGAGTGCTCGTCGCCCATGGCCACGTTGTACGCCCGGCCACTGCACACGTCCGCCGGCGCAGCCGCGGCGGCGAGGTTCGCGGCGACGACATCGGTGATGTAGGTGAAGTCACGGCTCTGGTGTCCGTCACCGTGCACGATCGGGTGCTCCCCGCTCGTCAGTGCCTCGATGAAGAGCGGGATCACCGCCGCGTACGCGGAGTCGGGCCGCTGGCGCGGTCCGTAGACGTTGAAGTAGCGCAGCGCGACCGTCTCGACGCCGTACAGCTCGTTGAAGACCCGGCCGTATTCCTCGCCGTTGCGCTTCGACACCGCGTAGGGCGAACGGGGCGACAACGGCGCGTCCTCCGGAGTCGGGCGCGTCTCGGCTCCGCCGTAGACGCTGCTCGACGATGCGGAGACGACGCGGCGCACCCCCGCGACCCGCGCGGCATTCAGCACGCCGAGTGTCCCGTGGGTGTTGGCCCGGTCCGTCGCCAGCGGGTTCTCGACCGATCGAGCCACGGCCCGCAGTGCGGCTTGGTGGAACACGACCTCGACGCCGGCGACGGCCTTGAGCATCAACAGCTCGTCGTTGATGTCGCCGACGATCAGCTCGGAATCGGGGTTGCGGAAGTCGTCGCGACCGGTGCTGAGATCGTCGATCACACGGACCGAATGGCCCTGTTCGACGAGCGTGTCGACGAGCGACGAGCCGACGAAACCGAGTCCACCGGTGACGAGTACACGCATGGCTGGTCCCCCTCAGAGCGATTCGACGTTGGCGCCATGCAGGCGATGGCGTGTGTCGAAGACGTAGCGACCGGTCCGGCTGACCATGTCGAGATCGAACGCGGCGTGATCACAGACGAGGACGACGAGATCGGCCGCGGCGACCTCGTCCTCGGTGACCTCGACCCGTTGGATGCGCGCGTCGATGCCCTTGCCGTTCACATGCGGATCTGCGGCGCGCACGTCGGCGCCGAGGGTGAGGAGCTGGTCTGCGATCTGCAGCGCGGGTGACTCGCGCAAGTCAGCGGTGTTCGGCTTGTAGGCCAAGCCGAGGATCAGCACCCGACTGTTCTTCAGCGCGCGCTCGCGGGTGTTGAGACCCAAGATGAGCCGGCGCACGACGTAGTCGGGCATGTGGTCGTTCACATCGTT
>DASRPD010000037.1:0-59507 GCA_035646535.1 Acidimicrobiia bacterium | reverse complement strand
CCTTCGGTCACCCGCGCGGTCACCGCGACGGTGTCGTCGCCGACCTCGACGGATGCGTCCGGGTTCGCGACGACGTTGTGATACCAGGCCGGGTTGTCGGGGGCGCCGGCCTTCGACGCGAACACCGCGTCGTCGTCACCGACTGCTTGGTACATCACCGGGTTGATCCGCTCCTGGCCGCTCTTGGCGCCGGTGCTGTGCAGCAACAGGAGCGGCGCGCCTTCGAACTGTCCGCCGACCCTGCCGTGGTTCGCGCGGAACTCGTCGATGATCGCCTGGTTGAAGTCGTTGAGCTCGGTCATGGTGCTGAGGCTATCGAGAGACCGACAGTCGCCTGATCGGCGCCCTGGCCGACTGCCGAGGCCGCACGAGCGCACGGAGATCGTCGAATCGCGGGGCGTTCGGTCGCAGTGAGCCCGATCGGAGATGGGCATCGGCCGGGACTGCGTAGTGTGCGCCGGCGGGGAGACGACGCAGCGCCGGCAGGGGAGTGCATCGTGCGGCTCGGGATCATCACGCCGATCGTCATCGTGTTGCCGCGGTCGCACAACGAATGGGAGATCGACGCGAGCGTCGACGACCTGGTCGCGATCGCGACGGCAGCCGATCGGCTCGGCTATCACCACTTGACCGCGAGCGAGCACATCGCCATACCCGGCGATGTCGAGGCCCGTCGGGGCAAGCGCTACTGGGATCTGCTCTCCACGCTCGCCTACCTGGCCGCGGTGACCGAACGGATCCGGCTCGCCACCAACATGGTCGTGTTGGGCTATCACCACCCATTGGAAGTGGTGAAGCACTACGGCACGCTCGACCGGCTCAGCAAGGGTCGACTGATCCTCGGCGTGGGAGTCGGATCGCTGCAACCGGAGTTCGAGCTGCTCGCCAAGCCGTTCGATGGCCGCGGTGAGCGCGCCGACGACGCGATCCGCGCCATCCGGGCCGCGTGGGCCGAGCGCGAGCCCAGCTACGCCGGTCCGCACTTCCAGTTCGACGACGTCGTCGTCGACCCGACCGGTGTGCAGGACCAGCCTCCGATCTGGGTCGGGGGTCGCACGACGCGGTCGCTGCGTCGCGCGGTGGAGCTCGGCGACGCGTGGGTACCGTTCCTCCTCGGTCCCGACGAGGTGGCCGCCATGCTCGACCGGGCACGTGACACGCCCGCGTGGGCCGAGCGTGACCGCCCGCTCGACGTCGCGCTGTGGCCCGAGCCGGTCCTCGATCCGCAGACCGAACCCGATCGCGTGCTCGAGCAGGCCCAGACCCACATCGAAGCCGGCGCGACGATCCTCAACTACCGGTTCCCGAGCCGCTCCGTCGCGCACCACGTCGAGCAGATGGAAGCGCTCACCTCCTTGGTCGACCCGGCCTGGTCGACGCCACCGCTCTGATCGGCGGCCCGGGCCAAGCACCCGCGCCGGGTGGTCGCGCTCGGTCGAGGAATTGCACCGACGTAATCGTCACAGGGTTCTGGTGCACTCCCATTGTGCGGTGATCGACGTGCGCGCCGCTCGAGCAGGGAGGAGCAGTCCAGTGAGGAAGCCGCGACGGTGTCCGGCCTGCAAGCATCGGCCGTTCGCCACGATCGTCTACGGCATGCCGTACTTCGACGGCGCGGAGCGATGCGACGTCGAGGCCGGTCGGATCCTGCTCGCGGGTTGTGTCCTCACCGACGACGATCCCGCGTGGGCGTGTGCGGCCTGCGGCATCCGCATGTGGCGTGACGGTCGAATCGCCGGGCCCGACGAGGGGCCCTTCGGTTGAGGGCGAGCCGATCGCGAGACGCCAACGCGCTACGCGCTGACCGCGGCGCGCGGCGGGCTCAGTACCGGCTGTCCTGCTGCGTGGTCGAGGAGCTGTCCGACGAACTGTCGCCGCCGCTGATCGTCACGACGTTCCAGACGCCGCCGAAGCTGCTGATGCCCGCGCCGTTGGCGTCGCCCGCCGCCGAATCGGCCGCGAAGCGGTAGAGCGGAAGGCCGTCGTGGGTCACCTGCTCGCCGTCGGGCGTGGTGACCGTGGCCAGTCCCGTCACGCCGGAACCGCCCGTCGGCGTGTCGGTGCCGGCCAGAAGGAGGAGGGGCGGCCACGCGGCGAGGCACGCTCCGGTGCACTCAACTGCCTGGCCGCCGCTGGTGAGGGTGTAGAGCGTCCTGCCGTCCTGGTCGACGAGAATCGTCCCGAGTCCGGCGTTGCTCGCCGTCTTCACCACCGCAGCCGCCGGCGCGTCGGCCGAGTCCGACGTCGCGTTCGTATCGGACGACGTCTTCGTGTCCGATCCCGACGACCCGCACGCGGCGAGGATCAACGCCGCGCACCCGACGAGCGCGGGCGCCACGAGCCGTCGAGCTCGTGAGGCGCCAGTCGGGGCCGGACGGGCGCGGCGGGTGGTGGCGGGTCGTGACGACATGGGCGTTCCTCCGGTTGCCGGGGTGTCGTGGCCGATACTACGGCCGAGACCCCGCCGGGCGTTTGCACGGCTCCGGGGGGCGGCACGGCGATGGCGTCCCAATCGCCGCTACACCGCCTCGGCGCGCGGTGGCCGTCCGAGGATTTCGGCGAACCACCGATTGGTGCGCTTCGCCCACCAATGGGTCATCGAGCACGGGACGGCCATGAAGCCGTGCGGCATCTCGGGCAGCACGGCCAGCTCGACCTCGTTACCGGCGGCGGCCCAGCGTGCCGACAAGGTCAGGGTGTCGTCGACCAGGTGGTCGGACGTGCCGACGCTCATGAGCGCGGGCGGTAGGTCGCGCAGATCCGCGAAGGCGGGTGAGATCGACGGGTCGCGGCGCTCGTCGTCGGTCATGTCGGGCAGGTAGCACTCGCTGAAGAACTCGATGCCGACGGGGTCGAGAAGGTCGGGACCGGGCACCGGGCGGATACCGCGCTGACTCGGTGAGCGGCCCCAGTCGTACACACCGAACACGAGGTTCGCGCCGTCGACCCGATGCGCCGCGTGCAGCTCGTCACGCATGCGCAACAGCACGACGGCCGACATGTACCCGCCGGCCGACTCGCCGCCGACGAGGAGCCGGCTCGAGCCGAGCTCGCGTTCCGCGTGCTCGAGCAGCCACTCGGCCACCGCGACGCCGTCGTCGGGCCCGGCAGGGTACGGGTGCTCGGGCGCGAGCCGGTAGTCGACCGACACGACCGCCATGCCGAACCGGTCGCACAGCACCATGTTCGACGGGTCGCCCATCTCCGGCGCGCCGATGATCATCCCGCCGCCGTGGAAGTGCAGGTACACCGCGCGCGCGGGTCCGTCGGGCGTGAACACCCGACACGGGACGCCGGCGATCTCGCGCACCACCGCGTCGGGCGACGGCAAGTACACGGCCTCCATCGCCTTGCGGGCCCGGGCCACCTGCTCGTCCCGGTCGAACGCGCCCGACTCGGGCGCATCGTCGCCCCGGCCCATCAGCTCGAGGATCGCCGGCAGCGTCGAGTCCACCGCGGTGCGCGCCTCGCCGCGCATCGCCTCCACGTCGTCGGTCCAGAGCCGCATGTCATCCCCTCTCCGTCGTGGCGTCGGCCGAATGGTCCCGCACCGGCGGGCCAACGGTCCAGAGCCGCATGTCATCCCCTCCCCGTCGTGGCGTCGGCCGAATGGTCCCGCGCCGGCGGGCCAACGGTCCAGACGCGGCGCGGCGGTGCGGCTGGACCGAGCGCCGCTGGTCCGGTCACGGGATGTGCCATCAGGACCTGAGCCTCGCCGCGTCGAACCTGCGGCATTGGAGCTGACCGGTGACGGTCGGTGTCCCTGACTGGCGATACCGTCGTCGGCCATGGATGATTCCCGGTTCGAGGAACGAGCCCTCGAGGCGCTGCGAGAGCTCGTGCGCCGTCCCGACGCGACGTTTCGTGACGGTCAGCTCGAAGCGATCTCCGCGCTGGTGCGAGACCGCCGGCGCGCCCTCGTGGTGCAGCGCACCGGGTGGGGCAAGAGCGCGGTCTACTTCGTCGCCACCCGGCTGCTGCGCGAGGAAGGCGCCGGACCGACGCTGATCGTCTCGCCGCTGCTCGCGCTCATGCGCAACCAGATCGCATCCGGTACCCACGGCGGGGTGCGCAGCGCCACGATGAACAGTGACAACCGCGACGCGTGGGACGAGATCGCCACCCAGCTCGACCGCGACGAGATCGACGTGCTGTTGGTCTCGCCCGAGCGCTTCGCGAACGCCGGCTTCCGCAACGACGTGTTGCCGAAGATCGCGGCGCGCGTCGGACTGCTGGTGGTCGACGAGGTGCACTGCATCAGCGACTGGGGCCACGACTTCCGGCCCGACTACCGCCGCATCGGCCGTCTGCTCGACCTCCTGGCCGACGGTGTGCCCGTGCTCGGCACGACCGCAACGGCCAACGACCGCGTCGTCGCCGACATCGAGACCCAGTTCGGCGACGGCCTGGCCACCATCCGCGGGCCGTTGGCCCGCCCGAGCCTCGCGCTCGACACCCGGCGCATCCCGAGCCAGCCCGAGCGCCTCGCCTGGCTCGCGGCCGTCATCCCGACGCTGTCCGGCACCGGCATCGTGTACTGCCTCACCGTTGCCGACACCGGCCGCGTCGCCGCCTGGCTCCGCACCCGGGGCATCGACGCCGCCGCCTACAGCGGCCAGACCGACTCCGAGCTGCGCCGCACCCTCGAGGACCGCCTGCTCGCCAACGACCTCGACGTGCTCGTCGCCACCTCCGCGCTCGGCATGGGTTACGACAAGCCCGACCTCGCCTTCGTGATCCACTACCAGTCGCCCGGATCGCCGATCGCCTATTACCAGCAGGTCGGCCGCGCCGGCCGCGCGCTCGACCACGCGCACGGGATCCTGCTCTCGGGCTATGAGGACCGCGACATCCAGGACTACTTCATCCGCGCCGCGTTCCCGCCCCAGGACCAGGCCGAGGCGGTCGTGTCACTCCTCGATGCTGACGGCGGCGGCACGCAGGAAGACGGCGAGGGCGGCGAAGCGATCGCGGGTGGCGGTGAGTGGACGAAGCTCGCCGACATCGAAGAGGCCGTGAACATCCGCCGCGGCCGGCTCACCTCGATGCTGAAGGCCCTCGAGGTCGAAGGCGCCGTCGACAAGCAGGGGTTGAAGTACCGGCGAACCGCCGAGCCGTGGGAGTACCCGACCGAGCGCATCGAGCAGGTCACCGCGCAGCGCCGCGTCGAGCAGCGGGTGATGGAGGAGTACCTCGACAGCGAGACCTGTCTCATGGAGCTGCTCGGCCGCGTGCTCGACGACCCGACTGCCGGACCGTGCGGCCGATGCTCGCGCTGCACCGGCGAGCGCATCGAGGTCGAGCTCGATCCCGATGTCGTCGCGGCCGCCCAGCAGTTCCTCCGCCAAGATCCTCTCGTCATCGAACCCCGCCGGATGAAGGCTGGCGGTGGTCGCATACCCGACGACATGCGAGTCGAAGCCGGTCGGGCGCTGTCGACGTGGGGCGACGGGGGTTGGGGCCGTCTCGTCGAGGAACAGCGGCAAGCCGGGCGGTTCGCCGACGAGCTCGTCTTCGCGCTCGGCGACGCGGCGGGGAAGTGGTCGCCGGACCCGCGCCCGACGTGGGTGACGTTCGTGCCGTCGACCCGCTCACCCGAGCTGGTGGCGTCGCTCGCGAGTCGCGTCGCCCAGCAGCTCGACCTCCCGTTGCACCCCGTGGTCCGCCGGACGGCCGAGATGCCACCCCAGGTCGAGATGCAGAACAGCGCGCAGCAGTACGGCAACGTCGCGCGCGCGTTCGGCATCGACGCTGACGTGGCTGATGGTGAGGTGCCGGCCGGCCCGGTGTTCCTCGTCGATGATCTCGCCGATTCCCGCTGGACCCTCGCCGTGGTCGGCGCGCGTCTGCGCAGGGCCGGCAGTGGTCCGGTCTTCCCCCTCGTCCTCGCCACCGGCGCGCCCGACTGAGACCGATCGGCCGGCGCGGGCCCGCGGGTCGCAAGCAGGCGCTGGGGAGCGTCGATGGCGTATGTTCACCGCCGTGTTCACGCGGGCGTTGCGCCGGGTCCTCGCCTCCATCGTCCTCGCGATGGTCGTGGCGCTCGTGGTCGTGGCCGCGGGCTGTTCCGGCGACTCGGGTTCCTCGGATGCCAAGCGCACGACGACGACCACGATCGCGCCGGAGACCGCGCGGGCCGCCTACCTGTCGGATGTGGCAACGGCGCGGGGGCCGAGCATCTCGGTCTATGCCGGCCCGGACGAGGTCGAGCCGATGTTGGTGCTCGACAACCCGTGGGTCGTCGACCCCGACGAGCCCGGCGCGACCGTGCCGCAGGTGTTCCTCGTCAAGGACCAAGACCCGGCGGCTCCAGGCGCGGAGGAGCCTCCCGACGAGTGGGTGGAGGTGCTGCTTCCCGTCCGGCCCAACGGCAGCACCGGTTGGGTGCGCCGCGCGGAGGTGACCCTCGCCCCGAACCCGTATCGCATCGAGGTGGAGCTCGCTGCGCATCGCATCACCGTCACCAACGCGGACTCGATCCTCTATCAGGGGTCCGTCGCTGCGGGCGCGGCCGACACCCCCACACCCACCGGCACCTACTACCTGCGGGTGCTGCTCCAGGCCCCCGATCCGAACACCGTGTACGGACCGTTCGCCTACGGCCTGTCGAGCCACTCCGACGCGCTCGAGACGTTCAACGGGGGCGACGGCGAGATCGGTATCCACGGCAACAACGACGCATCGGTGCTCGGCCAGGACGTGACCCACGGCTGTGTTCGCATCGACAACACCGCCATCACCGCCCTGGCGAGCCAGCTCCCCCTCGGAACCCCCGTCGACATCGTCGCGTAGCGCGCTGGGCCGCACGCCCGGGCCCAGCCTGTCGTTGGTGCGGTTACGCGCCACAGGCGCAGGGGGAGGCCCCGCACCTGGGGCAACCGGCGGCGTAGCCGGCGGCGGCTTCTTCGAGTGACAGGTCGAGCTGGTTGGCGAGCGACGCAAGCCACGCGAGCACGTCGCCCAGCTCGTCGACCTGTTCGGCGCGGGTGCCTTTGCGGACGGCCTTGGCGAGCTCGCCGGTCTCTTCGGCCAGCCATGCGACCGTCGCGGGAATGCCCCGCTCCCGATCACGGGCGCCGTAGAGCTCGGCCATCTGGTGTTGGAGCTCGTCGAGTGTCACCAGGTCTCCTCGGGTCGTGGGCGGGCTCGGCGACCGGGCCGGGCCGATCGCGTCGGCAGCGTCAGCCGTTCGACGAGATGCGATCGGTGCTGATGAGCACTGCGGTGCGGCGCTCGTCGGCCATGGTCCGATCGTAGGCGTCCCAGTCGTCGTGGGTTCCGCCGGCGGATTGGAACACCGCGCGCAACAGCGCGGGGAGATCGGCGGGGTCGAAGCCGGGTGCCGCGTCGTCGGGGCCGATGAGCGTCGTCGCGCCTTCGACGGATGCCCACCCCCAACCGGCGCGGAACACGATGTTCGCGTACGGCCGCCGGCGCAGGTTCGCAAGCTTGGCCGCGTTCCCGCGGGCGACGAACGCGATCGCGTCGCGCCCGTCGAGTGGGCGCGCCATGACACCGGCGTTCACGACTGAGGCTTGGATCGTGTCGTCGGGTCGGGTGGTGCAGACGACCGCGAGGCCATGGTCGGACTCGACGAGACGAAGGACGAGATCGAGATCGGCCATGGCGGCACCTCCACAGTGGTCACGCTCCGGCGCGTGCACTCGCCGCTCCGGGCCGGTCGGACGGGTCCGAGCGTAGGGCGTTCGGTGGGTGCCGCCGCCCGTGCCATCCGACTTGACGAACGAACATATGTTCGATACGGTAGTTCTTGCTTCTCCCCCTTCCCCGTCCAGGCCTGGAGTCATCAGGTCCCGAGCTGTCGAACAGCGAGCTCTTCGACGGTGAGCCTCGAGCTCACGGTTGTCGAGCCGGTCGACCGGGTGGGGTGGTGTTGTGTCCGAAGTGGGGTTGCGTCCGCCGCGTGTGATCGAGCAGTTGCTGTCGGTTGCCGACGAGCTCGCCGGGATGGATCCGGTCGAGATGTCCGACGGTGCGCTGGCCGACGTGCTCGTCGACCTTCGGCGTCAGATGGATCGCCTCGACGGGGTGTTCGCGTCTTTGGCGCGCACCGGCCACGTCCGGGGCGTCGGAGCGGCCGATGGAGCCGCGTCGACAGCCGCGTGGCTGCGATGGCGGGCCGGAATGCGCGAGGGCGACGCCCGCGCCGCGCTCGAGGCAGGCGCGGCGTGTGAGGTGCTGCCGGCGATGGCCGGCGCCTGGCGGGCCGGTGACATCTCGTCCAGCGCCGCCCGCACCATCGTCGGCGCGCGCGTGGCGGGCCACGACGACGAGCTGGCCGAGTGCGAGCCCGTCTTGTTGGAGCTGGCGCGCTCGGGTGACCCCCGCGGGCTGCGCCGAGCGTGCGCGCACTTCCGCAACCTTGCCCGCGCCGATGGCACCGAGCCCGTGGTTCCCGACGGGTTGGCGGTGTCGCGCACGTTCGAGAACCGGTGGGTCCTGTCGGGCGAGCTCGGTGACGCCGCCGCCGAGACGGTGCTCACCGCGCTGCGAACGTTCGCAGATGTGCCGTCGGAGGAGGATCGTCGCTCGACGTCGCAGCGCTACGCCGACTCGTTGGTACGGGTCTGTGAGGTCGCGGTCGCGCACGCCACGGAGCAAGCGCGGCCCCCGGCGGCGGTGACCCTGGTGGTGGACTGGCCGACGCTCACGAGAGGTCGGCTGGGTCGGTGCGACGGTGAGCTCAGCGGCCCGATCCACCCGCAAGACGTGCAACGTCTGCTGTGTGACTGCTCGGTCTCACGGGTGGTGACCGGTACCGAGGGGATGCCGCTGGACGTGGGCCGATCGCGGCGCACGGTCCCGCCACCGATGCGACGGGCACTGGTCGTACGAGACGAGGGTTGTCGGTTCCCGGGTTGTGACCGGCTGGCCGGCTGGGCGGACGCGCATCACGTCACCCACTGGATCGACGGCGGGCCGACCAGCATCGACAACCTCGTGCTGCTGTGCCGGCGACACCACACCATCGTCCACCAACCCGGCTGGAACATGACCTTCGACGGTTGTGAGATCCACGTCATTCGGCCGGACGGCGCCGCGGTCACCGGGGTCATCGATTCGGCAGGATCGGCGTCGGCGGTACCATCGATCGAGCGGTCTCGCAGTCGGCAAGCGCCGGAGCCCGCTCGATGACCATCGATGAGCGCACGCGCCGTGAGCTGTACCTGCGGCTCGAAGCCGTACTCGGCGTCGTGGAAGCGGAGACCCTCATGGAGCACCTGCCGCCAGTTGGCTGGGCCGACGTGGCGACCAGACGCGATCTGGATGCCCTGCGCAACGAGATGGAGCACGGGTTCTCGATGGTGCAGTCGGAGTTCGCACTGGCGCGTTCGGAGATGGCGACACAGAAGGCCGAGATCCTGACCCTCATTGCCGACCGGCTGCGCGCGCAGACCTGGGTGTTGTTCAGCGCGTTGGTCGCCGGCATCGGCGCGGCAGCCGCGATCGCACGCCTCTGAGCGGACTGCCACCACGCGCCCGTGGGATCGACGTGTCAGCGTGGCTGCGCGTCGCAGCACGGGCGGCGGCGGCGGGTCGCAGCGCGGGTGGGGGGCGCGCCGGGATGCGGCCCGCGGACCCGGGGCGCGGTGCGGGCCGTTCAGACGGGGGCGCGCTCGAGGAGGGGGCGGCCGAGCTCGGTCGCGATATCGGTCTGGCGTGTGGCGTGACACCACAGGACGATGTCGTGGATCCGAAGGCGCGTGAGCCGTACGCCTCGGTGGTCATCTGCGGTGCGGCCGAACATCCACTCGATGGACTCGAACTCCTCGGCGAACTCGTTCAGGTCCTGGTGGATCTGCTGCCACGCGCGACCCTCGGGCAGCAGCTCGATCGTCGACCAGTCCAGGAGGGGAAAGACCGCCGGGTGCTTGTGGTGCAGGATCTTGTGGCTGATCGAGTTTCCGATGCCCGGTGCGCTCCTCAGGAGCCACCACGCGCGCTGCACGTACCAGCCGACGCTGTTGACCGGCACGTCGGCTCCGATCTCGTCGCGGGGAAGATCCCAGAACCTCGTTCCTGCGGGCACGTGCGCGAGTGCGTCGGTGACCGAGGGAGCCACCGCCAACGCGGCGAGGCATCCCGCCGCGTCGATGCCGGTGTTCAGACCCGCGACCACGAGGATGTCGCGAGCGTCGAGCTCATCCGGTGACCGCGGGACGCAGTCGTAGCTGCGGTAGGCGAAGCGGTTCACCCGCGGGCTGGGCAGCGTCCCGAAGTCACGTCCGATGGGAGGTCGGAGTACCAGCCGCTCGTCACCAAAGGCGTATCCCACCACGATCTCGAGCACCTGATCCTGGTCGAACGGGACCCCACCGATCTTCATGGCGCTCATCGCGTTGACTCCCCTGTTCGCATTGACCCTCCATGGTCGATCCAGCGCATCGTGTGTCGGTATCGGTCCATTCGGGGACGAACCTGAGGCCCAGGAAGGCGCGCCGACAGACCCGGGCGCGTCGGCGCGATCCGGGGTCAGAGGTGGGGCCGATGCTGGCTGGTGGTGCTGCTGGGGTCAGTCGCGGCGGCCCGGGGTCAGGTCGTGTCGCCACCGGCTGGGTGGCGGCGGGTTCAGCCGCGGCGGCCCGGTGTCAGGTCGCGTCGATGCCGGCAGGTGGCGCCGGGGCCAGTCGCGGCGGCCCGGGGTCGGGTGGGGTCGATGCCGGCTGGGTGGTGCAGGGGTCAGTCGCGGCGGCCCGGGGTCAGGTCGCGTCGATGCCGACTGGGTGGTGCAGGGGTCAGCCGCGGCGGCCGGTGAGGTCGACGAGGCGATCCTGGAGTGGTGCGTCCTCGCCGACAGTGCCGCTGGGGCCCTCGCCGAACATGCCGAGCTGACCGATGAACGGCTCCATCGGCGCGACGGCCTCCCACACGGCTGCCACGAGCTCGGGGTCGAGCGCGTCGTCGGCGTCGATCGCGCGCGCGAGGTCCCACGCGTGCAGGGTGTAGTCACCGATGCGGAAGCCGTGGAGCTGAGTCGCGGGCATGTCGCCCGCCGGGTGATGGACGGTCTGGTCGAGCACGCCCGGCGCGCGGAACGCGGCGTCGACGGCATCGGCTGCGCCGACGAAGTCGGCGATCGGGTCGTCGCTCAGCTCGGTGCGGCCGAACATGGCCGACGCGTCCTCGGCGGAGCCACCCTCGAGGACGACCACCGTCATCCGGTTCCCACCGACCACGTGGTGCACGAGATCTCTGACCGTCCACCCGTCGCACGGCGTCGTGCGGTCCCAGTCGGCGTCGGTGATCTGGCGGAGCCGCTGCTCGAACTCGGCGCGACCCCGGGCATGTGCTTCGTGAGTGTCCATGACTGCGCACGTTATTCGGCCGTAGCGGTGGATGGGTAGGCGCTCAGCCCCGCTGGGCGCGGGCTTACCCGTCGCGCCCGCGCCCGCGCCGTTCTGGTCATGCTTTGCGGTGCAGAGCAGCGCGAGACCTGACCGGAACGAGTTAGACGGGGGGTGCCCCGTCGGGCGTGGACCCCGGTGAGGTCGCGACGCCGCGGTACATGGAGTTGAAGATCCGCGGCCCCGGCGTCGAGAAGGTCTCGAGGTCGGTGAGGTCGAAGCCGGCGTCGGTGATGATCGAGTCGATCGGTCGGTTGAGGTGACAGCCCCCGGCGATGCGGCGCCACGGCGGCGTGAACCGATCCTGGCGGCGAGCGACCTTCGGGTCCGACGAACGGCCGTGCTCCACGAAGTGGAACGTTCCGCCGGGTCGCAGCACCCGGCGCATCTCGGCCAGGGCCCGGTCGACATCGGGGATGGTGCACAGCGTCCACGTGCTGAGAACGTGGTCGACGGACTCGTCGTCGAGCGGGAGCTGTTGGCCGTCGAGACCGATGTAGTCGACCGGGATCGAGCCGGCGGCGACGCGTCGGTCGGCGAGGGTGCGTCCCCCGGACGCGGGCTCGACCGCGAGCACCCGGCTCACCTCGGGCGGGAAGAAGGCGACGTTGCGGCCGCTGCCGAAGCCGACCTCGAGCACCTCGCCGTCGAGGCCGGCGGTCACCGCCTCTCGGAGTCGACCGATCCGTTTGCCGCTGAGCGCGACGTCGACGATGCGGGGAAGGATCCGGTCCTCGTACAAGCCCATGCCCACAGTCTCGCGTCTCCGGCACCGGCGGGCACGGCGCGGGCGAGGTTAGGGTCCGCGCCATGACCGACGAAGAGCTCCTCGCCGCCGCGTGCCCACCCATCAACCGCATGGGCGCGGCGTTCATGTTCGCTCCACCGACCGTGGCCCTGGGCAAGTCCCTCGGGCTCGATGTCTTCCAGTTCTACGGGATCGGCCGGGGCGGCCTCCTCGGCGATGTCGATCCGGCGGTGGTGCACGCGGCGTTCGGGTACTTCAACCCCGAGTTCGTGCGGAGCCTGTGGAGTGCGGCCCGCGAGCACATCACCCCCCGGGAAGCCGGGCTCGCCTACCTGGACTGCGCGGCCGAATTCGGGCGCGCACGCCTGGCCGGGCTCGACCTCGACGCCTTCTGCGCGGCCGCCGGAGCGGTCAACGACGCGGCCGATCCCGTTGGCCTGGCCCTGTATGCCTCGGTCGCGGCCGAGCCATTGGTCGACGACGCGCCGGGCCGGGCCGGCCAACTCCTCCACGCGTTGCGCGAGCTCCGAGGAAGCGCTCACCTCGCCGCGATCCGCGCCGCGGGTCTGAGCGCCAAGGTCGCGCACTGCATCAAACGACCCAAGGAGATCGCCATGTTCGGCTGGCCCGACGACGGGTCGATCGTCATCACCGACCAGGACCGCGAGCGCCTGGCCGACGCCGAGGCGATGACCGACACGATCGTGGGTCCCGCATACGCGGTGCTCGACCAGGCCGGGCGGACCGCGCTGGTCGACGGGCTCGGCGCGATCAAAACCGCCTTGGCCACCGCCGCATCGTGACCCACGCCCTCGGCGTCGACATCGGTACGACCAATGTCAAGGTCGCGTTGGTCGACGATCACGCCGCGGTCGTCGCGTCGACGAGCCGAGCGCTGGCCATGATGCACGAGGGCGTTGCCGCCGAACAGGACGCCGACCTGGTCTGGCGCGAGATCGTCGACGCGACCCGCGAGCTCGTCGCGGCCGCGCCCGATGCGGCCCGCACCGTCACGAGCATCGGCGTGTGCAGCCAGTACTCGTCGATCGTGCCGATCGGCGCAGACTGCATCCCGGTCGGACCGCTCGTCATGTGGTTCGACACCCGCGGCACCGACCATTCGCTCGAGATCCTCGGCCGCGAGCCGACGTCCTTCGAGACGTGGGTCGAGCGCCACGGCATCCCACCCGTCGGCAGCGGCCTGTCGCTCGGCCACATCCTGTACCACCAGCACGACCGCCCCGATCTGCACGAGCGAACCGTCGCGTACGTCGAGATCATGGACGCGATCAACGCGCGCCTCACCGGACGCATCACCGCGACCCAGACCACGATGTTCACCGCGCAGCTCTGCGACAACCGCACCGTCGGCGTCACTGCCTACGACGACGACCTCGTACGCATGGCCGGCGTCGACGCCGACCGGCTACCCCCGCTCATCCCCGTTGACGGCGTTGCCGGGGAGCTCACCGCGGCCGCGGCCGACGAGCTCGGGTTGCCGGTAGGGATCGAGGTGCGGGCGGGCATGAACGACAGCCACGCGGGCGCGTTCGCCACCGGCGCGTTCGGCCCCGGCCGGGGAGGACTCATGATCGGCACGACCGCGGTGCTGCTCGAATCGGTCGACGCCATGGCCGTCGACCTCGACCACGAGATCGTGTCGATGCCCGCACCCTTGGCCGACCGCTACGTCGTGTGGGCCGAGAACGGCGTCGCGGGCAAGGCCGTGCAACACATCGTCGAGGAGTTCGTGTTCGCCGACGACGAGCTCGGCGCGCACGCCCACCCCGATGGGTTCGAGCGCCTCGAAGCGACGCTGGCGGCGACCGATCCCGGCGCCGGTGACGTGTTGTTCCTGCCGTGGTTGGCCGGATCGCTCTCGCCGAGCGCAGTGCGCGCGATGCGTGGCGGCTTTCTGAACATCGGGTTCGATACCCGTCGGGTCGACCTCGTGCGCGCCGCGGTGGAAGGAACCGCGCACAACCTCGCCTGGTTGCTGCCCGCGGTCGAGGCGTTCTCGGGCGCGCGCATCGACGAGTTCGCGTTCGGCGGTGGCGCGGCCCGTTCTCCGGGCTGGGCGCAGATCCTCGCGGACGTGCTCGACCGCCCGGTGCTGCGACTCGATCGTCCCGACGTGGCCGTGGCCCGTGCCGTCGGCTTCGTCGCGCTGGCCCGCACCAGTGGTCAGGAGATCTCCGAGACGGACGCGGTCGTGCCGATAGCGGCGCGTCACGAGCCCGATCCCTCGACTCGGGCGACCCACGACGCGCTCCAGGAACAGTTCGAAGCCGCGTTCGTCGCCCTCCGCCCCATCTGCGAAGCCCTCAACGCCAGCAAGATCTGACGTCCGCCACGCCGCCGCGGTGCGTCGGTGGAGTCTGGTCGGGTCGGGTGTTGCGGCGCGGCGGCCGTCGGTGTTGGCACGGCGCCCGTCGTAACTGGCGGGCCGGGCGGACCGGTGATCTAGCGGTCGAGGCGGGGCGGATCCTTGGGCGGCGCGATCGAGCCGCCGACGACGCGGGGTCCGCGGGGAAGCTCGGGACCGCGGGACGGGGGATCCAACGACGTCAAGCGCTGTTCGATGCGCACCAGCGCCTCTGCGAGCAAGACCTGGACACGGCGTTCGTCGGCGAGCCGGTTCGCAACGCGTTCGTAGGACTCCGCGACGCGGTCGAGCGCCCGTACGAGGTCGGTATCACGCCCGGCCTGGCCCTCGGCGAGGGCGCCGAGCTGGGCGCGCAGGGTCTCGGTGAGCTCGGCGCGATCTACCGTCGACGACGCGACATCCCGCGCGGCCTGCTGAGCGGCTTCACGGGCGATCTGTTCGAGGGCTTCTCGCTCGCGGGCACGCCGACGCTTGCCCATCAACCGACGATCCCCGCCGTCGCGACCGGCGAACGATCACGCGCCCAGTTGTCGGCAAGCTCCGAGACGCCCCCCACGCTGGTCATATCGCTCACCAGCCTAGGACTCGGCGATGAGGTCGCGGTTGGATTCGGAGCGGTCGGGGGTGTCGTCAGCCACGAGAGCGACGCTACCCGTCCTCGCCCGGCTCGGCCGGCTGTGCGTCCTCCTCGGCGTAGGCGCGCAGGAGGGCCTGTTCGGCGTCACGCTTGGGGAACAGGAAGAAGACGACGCCGGCGCCGATCACGATCGCGGCAATCCCCGCGCCGTAGGCCAAGTTCGCGCCGTCGAGGAACGAGGTCCGGGCCGCGGACACGATCTCGCTCGCGTACTGCGGGTACTGCTGGGCGGTATCGGCGGCGCTGGAGAACGACTTGGTGAGCTCCGCCTCGACCGCGCTGCTGACGTTGGTCGCGTCCGACGATCCCGCGATCAGCTTGGTGAAGGCGCCCGCGTAGCCGGCCGTGAGCAGCGCGCCGAGCAGGGACTGCATGATCGCGCCGCCGAGGTCGCGTTGGAGATCAGCCGTTCCCGATGCCATGCCCGCGCGTCGTACCGGCACCACGCCGGTCAGCGAGTGTGACGCCGGTGTGCCCGCGAGGCCGACGCCGATGCCGACCAACGCGTACGCGAGCCCGACTTGCCAGTACGGGCTGTGCTCCGTCCACAGCACCAACATCACGATGAATCCGAGCAGGCAGAACGGGTAGCCGGCGAGCAGCGTGCACCGAGCGCCTCGTCGGTCGACCAACCGGGCCGAGAGCGGGGCGATCAGCACCATCCACACAGCCGCGGGAAGGATCGCCGCCCCGGCTTCGAGGGTCGAGTAGTCGAGCACGTTCTGCAGGAACTGCTGGCCGATGAACATGGCGCCCATGAGCGAGCCGAACACGATGATCCCGCCCAGCGCGGCGACCCAGAAGATCCGCCGCGCCGCGATGTGCAGGTCGAACAGCGGGTTCGTAGCCCGGCGCTGACGGAGCACGAACACGACGATCACGGCGAGCGCGACGACGCCGAGGCCGACGGTGGCGGCCCCTTTGCCCGGTACTGCGCTGAAGTTGATCGCCATGATCAGCGTCCCGACCATCACCGCCGAGAGGACGCCGCCGATGTTGTCGACCCGTCCGGTGCTCTCGGCGACGTGGTTGGGGATGAGTACCAGAGCGCCGATCAGGGCCAACCCGGCCAGCGGAAGCGTCACGATGAAGACCGAGCCCCACCAGAAGTGCTCGAGCAGCCCGCCGGCCACGAGCGGAGCGATCGCGGAGAGCGCGCCGCCGAACGCGGACCACGACGCAATCGGGCGCGTGCGTGCCGATCCCGACCACAGCGCGGCGATGAGCGCCAGCGTCGTCGGGTAGGCCATGCCCGCGGCGATCCGCCGACGAGGCGGGCCCCGAACAGCACGCCGATGGATGGCGCCCACGCCGCGGCGATCGACGCCGGTATCGACAGGCCCATCCCGGCCAGCAACATGGACTTGCGTCCGTAGCGGTCACCGAGGGCGCCGAGGTAGAGCACCGACGCGGCGAGGCCCAGGGAGTAGCCCGCGGCGATGAGATTCAATCCGGTCTGGGACGCGTCGAAGTTCCGTCCGATGTCGGGCAGCGCGACATTGGCGACCGAGAGGTTCAGGTTGGCGACGCCGGCGACGAGGATCAGCGCCCCGAGCACGAGCGGCGCGCGCTCGGGGCTGCCCCCCGTCGCGGTGGTCGCGCTGGTCGCGCCAGTCGATCCTGATGTCACCGGTTGGCTCCCCGTTCGACATGGCCTCGGCTGCTACGGGCGCCACGGTTGGATCGGTGGTCGTCGTGGTGGGCTCCGGCACCGTCGTAATGAGTGTCCGAGGGCCGCGCGAGGATGGCCGGGTGACCTTGGCCCGACCCCCCTTGGTGAGCCGCCCGGCTCGCCGCTCGCCCGGCTCACCCCGCTCGCCCGGCTCACCCGGCGATTCGTCTCGCCAGCTGTGCCTGGCCGAGGCGCGCGCTGACCCGTTCGGGTTCCACCCGGCGGTGGCGGAGTGGTTCCGGCGGCGCTTTCCCGACGGTCCCACGCCGCCCCAGTCCGAGTCCTGGCCCCACATCGCCGAAGGGCTCGACACCCTCGTGGCCGCGCCCACCGGCTCGGGCAAGACCCTCGCCGGGTTCCTGGTCGGCATCGACCGTCTCTACCGCCTCCACGACGCGGGCCAGACCGTCACCGGTATCACCCGGGTCGTCTACGTCTCACCCCTCAAGGCCCTCGCGGTGGACATCGCCCAGAACCTGGAACGGCCGCTCGTCGAGATCGCGGCAGTCGCGGCGGAGATGGGTCTGTCGGCGCCGAAGCTGGCCGTCGGCGTCCGCACCGGTGACACGTCGCAGTCGCGCCGCGCCGCGATGGTTCGCAAGCCGCCCGGCTTCGTCGTCACCACCCCCGAGTCACTGTTCCTGCTCGTCACGAGCGAGCGCGGGCGGCACATGCTGGCCACCACCGAGACGGTCATCGTGGACGAGATCCACGCGGTCGCGCGCGACAAGCGGGGCGCGCACCTCGCGCTCACGCTGGAACGGCTGGAGGCGCTGTGCGACGCGCGGCCGTGCCGGATCGGGTTGTCGGCCACGCAGAAACCGATCGAGACGGTGGCGCGCCTGCTCGTCGGTGATCGTCCGATGCCCGCGATCGTCGATGCCGGCCACCAGCGTGATCTCGACCTCGCGCTCGAGCTGCCCGACGGAGAGCTCGAGGCGGTCACCTCCGCGGAGCAGATGGGCGACGTGTTGGACCGCATCGCCGAGCTGGTCGGTGACCATCGCACCACGCTCGTGTTCGTCAACACCCGCCGTCTCGCCGAGCGGCTCGCGCACCAGCTCGGTGAGCGCCTCGGCGACGACGTCGTCGCCGCGCACCACGGCAGCCTCTCCAAGGAGCGTCGACACAAGGTCGAGCGTCGGCTGCGCCTCGGCGAGCTGCGGTGTCTCGTGGCCACCGCCTCACTCGAGCTCGGGATCGACATCGGTCCGGTCGAGCTCGTGTGCCAGATCGGCTCGCCCCGCAGCATCGCCACGTTCCTCCAACGGGTCGGTCGGTCGAACCACACCCGCGTCGGTACGCCCAAGGGGCGGCTGTACCCGCTGACGCGTGACGCACTGGTCGAGTGCACGGCCTTGCTCGCCGCGGTGCGCGCCGGACGGCTCGACGCGATCGTCCCCGCGAAGCTCCCCCTCGACATCGCCGCGCAGCAGGTCATCGCCGAGACCTCCGCGCGTGAGTGGCGTACCGACGATCTGTTCGCGCTCGTACGCCGAGCCGCGCCCTACATCGCGCTCACCCGCGCCGAGTTCGACGAGATCATCACGCTCGTGTCGGTGGGCGTCGAGACGGGCCGAGGCACGCGCGGCGCGTACGTCCACCACGACGGCGTGAACGGCGAGCTGCGGGGCCGCACGTCGGGTCGGCTGGCGGCGCTCACCTCGGGGGGTGCGATCCCCGAGGTCGGTGACTTCCGCGTCGTCTCCGAACCGGACGACACGTTCATCGGCACGGTCAACGAGGACTGGGCCATGGAGTCGATGGCCGGCGACATCTTTCTCCTCGGCACCCACTCGTGGCAGATTCGCAAGGTCGAGCCCGGCATCGTGCGGGTGCGCGACGCCGGTGACGCCCCGCCGACGGTGCCGTTCTGGACCGGGGAGGCCCCCGCTCGCACCGACGAGCTCTCCGCCGAGGTCTCCGACCTGCGGGCCCGGGTCGACGAGCACCTTGCGGCCGGTGATCCCGACGGCGCGCGTCGCTGGTTGGCCGACACCGCCGGCGTCGGTGCCGACGCGGCGACGATGATCGTCGACTACCTCGCGGTCGGTCGCGCCGCGCTCGGGGTGACGCCCACCTTGGACCGGCTCGTGGTGGAGCGCTTCTTCGACGAAGCCGGCGGCATGCAGCTCGTCATCCACTCGCCGCACGGCGGTCGGATCAACCGTGCGCTCGGGCTCGCGTTGCGCAAGAAGTTCTGTCGATCGTTCAACTTCGAGCTGCAAGCCGCCGCGACCGACGACGCCATCGTGATCTCCCTCGGCCCGCACCACAGCTTCCCGCTGGAAGAGGTGACCCGGTACGTGACGAGCGGAGGCGTCACCGAGACCCTGTGTCAGGCCATCCTCGTCTCGCCGCTCTTCTTGTCCCGTTGGCGGTGGAACCTCAACCGCGCGTTGTTGGTGCTGCGGTTCCGCAACGGTCGAAAGAACCCGCCGCCGATCCAGCGCATGGAGGCCGATGACTTCATGGCCGCGCTGTTCCCGCAGGCCGCGGCGTGTCAGGAGAACATCAGCGGTCCGATCGAGATCCCCGATCACCTCGTCGTCCGTCAGACGATCGCCGACACGCTCAACGAAGCGCTCGACATCGACGGTGTGCGCCGGCTGCTCGAGCGCATGGAGTCCTCCGAGGTCGCGGTGCACTGCTGCGATACGACCGAGCCCTCGGTGCTCGCGCACGAGATCATCACCGCCAACCCGTACGCGTTCCTCGATGACGAGGAGCTGCCCAATCGCCGCACGAACGCGGTGCAGCTCCGGCGCGGGCTCCACGTGGACCTGGCGACGATCGGGGCAATCGACGCCGACGCGATCGCCCGTGTGCACGACGAGATCACGCCCGACCCCGCGACGCCCGACGACCTCCACGATCTGTTGAGCTCGCTCGTGGTGACACGAGCGCGTCCGGAGTGGCGTGCGGTATGGGAGCACCTCGTGGCGCGCGGGCGCGCGCAGGTAGTGGAGCGTGACGGGTGCGAGCTGTGGTGCACTACCGAGCGTCGCGACGACGCCGCACAGGCGTTCGCAGGCGAGGAGCCGGCGATTGCGTTGATGCTGCGGGGCCACCTCGAGACCATGGGCATCACGACCGTCGGCGCGCTCGCGGCCGCCACGACGTTGGTGCAGACGCGGGTCGCCGCGGGCCTCGCGGTGCTCCAGCAGGAAGGTTTCGCGTTCCAGGGCCGCTACAGCTCCGTCGCGCGGCGCGCGCCCGATGATCCCGCGGTGACCGAGTGGGTGGCGCGGCGACTGCTCGCCCGGATGCACTCCTACTCCCGCCGGACGCGCCGGGGCGGGGTGCAGGCCGTGACCGCGCAGGACTTCATGCGGTTCCTGTTCCGCTACCAGCACGTCGCGCCGGGCACCCAGCTGCGCGGCGAGGCCGGGCTCCTCGGCGTGCTCGACCAGCTCCAAGGGTTCGAGGCCGCGGCGGTTGCGTGGGAGTCGGAGCTGTTGCCGGCCCGGCTGGACCGGTATCGCAGCGAATGGATCGACCGGCTCTGCCACGACGGCCAGGTGGGCTGGCTCCGCCTCACTCCGCGCGCCCACCAAGACGCCGACGCGCCGGTCGGGCCACCATCGAAGGCGACGCGCATCGCGGTCGTGTTCCGGGCTGACACCCCCTGGCTGCTGGCCGCCAACCGGGGTGAGCACGACCCGGCCGAGCCGACGAGCGGCCCGACCGCCGAGGTGCTCGCGGCGCTGCGGACGCGGGGCGCGTGCTTCGCGGCCGAGCTCGCGGCCGAGATCGGCGGTTCGGTCGGTGGTTCGGTCGGTGGTTCGGTTGAGGAGGTGGAGCGCGCGCTGTGGGACGGCGTGGCGCGGGGCCTCGTCACCGCCGACGGTTTCGGTGCGATGCGCAACCGGGTCGGCGCGGGGCCCCGGCGGCCCGAGACCCGGCGAATCTCTCGGCTCCTGCGCGGCGCGGCGCCGTCGACTCCCGCCGCGGGGCGGTGGTCGCTCGTTCCGCCTGTGGATACCACGCTGGACCGTGACGAGCTCGCCGAAGCCGTCGCGGAGCTGCTGTTGCGCCGCTGGGGGGTGGTGTTCCGGGACGTCGCGGTGCGGGACTCGCTGCGGATTCCGTGGCGCGAGGTCCAGTGGGCGCTGCGGCGGCTCGAAGACCGGGGGCTCGTGCGCGGTGGCCGCTTCGTGACCGGCTTCAGTGGCGAGCAGTACGCGCTCCCCGAGGTCATCGATCAGCTCGCACGCGTCCGCAGCGCCGAGCGCACCGGCGTGCGGGTCACGGTCAACGCGACCGATCCTCTCAACCTCGTCGGCGTGATCGTGCCCGGCGCGACGGTCCCGGCCGTGCGCACGAACCACGTCACCTACGTCGACGGTCTCGCCGAGGCACCGCCCGCTCCGGTCGCCTCGGCGGATACCGGAAGGAGCACTCCGCATTCGCGGCAGAACCGAGCCCCCTTCGCGACCGCATGACCGTTCGGGCACGTCGACATGGCTCGCGCCTCAGCCCCCGCCGGGCGGGCGGCCGGATCGTCGCCGCCACCATCGGTGCCACTGCCACTGCCACCGCCGGCTCCGGCGTCGCCGTCGTGGGGACCACCGGCCCAGGCCGGTTCGGGTCGGCCTTCGATGTGGATGGCCGGCAGGATCCGTTCGATCCACCGAGGGATCCACCAATTGCGGTCACCGAGCAGCTCCATCGTCGCGGGGACCAACAGCATCCGCACGACGGTGGCGTCGAGCAGGACCGCGAGCGCGAGGCCCAGACCGAAGAGCTTGATCGTGCGGTCATCCTCGAGCATGAACGACCCGAAGACCACGACCATGATCGCCGCGGCGGCGGTGATCACCCGGGCCGTGGCCGCGAGTCCGTCGGCCACTGCGCTGGCGTTGTTGCCGGTGCGGTCGTACTCCTCCTTGATGCGCGACAGCAGGAACACCTCGTAGTCCATCGAGAGGCCGAACACGATGGCGAAGAGCATCATTGGCACGAACGGCTCGATGGGCCCGCCCTTGCCGATGCCGAACAGGTCCTTGGCCCAACCCCACTGGAAGATCGCGACGATGATTCCGTAGGCCGCGCCGATCGAGAGGAGGTTCATCACCACGGCCTTGATCGGGACCATGAGTGAGCGGAACACCATCATGAGCAACATGAACGAGAGCCCGAGCACCACGGTGAAGAACAACGGGTAGCGACTGGCCAAGTAGTCGGAGAAGTCGATGCTCAACGCGGTCCGGCCGGTCACGAGCACGTCGACGGTCCCGTCGCTGCCGTCGGGCAGCACGTTGGTGCGCAGCTCGCGGACCAACGTCGTCGTCTCGGCATCCTGCGGAGACGTCTCGGGGATCGCGATCCACCGGACCGCGGTTCCATCCTCGTTGGGTTGCGGTGGGCTCGCCGCGGCGATGCCCGGCGTGTCGTTCAACGTTGCGGTGACCTCGACGAGCTCGGCGGGATCGGTGTCGGCGGGAACCTCCGCCACCAACAGCAGCGGGCCGTTGAAGCCGGGCCCGAACCCGCGGGCGAGGAGGTCATAGGCCTGGCGGTTCGTGGTGCCCTCGGCGGCGTTGCCGGTGTCGGAGAAACCGAGGCGAAGTCCGAGCACGGGCAGGGCGAGCACGAGGAGGCCCACGAAGCCGACGATCGCCGCGGGCCACGGCGCGCGTTGGATGAGGCGACTCCACCGGTAGGCCCGCGTGGTCTGGCGGTCCTTGGGTCGTCGGGACGCCAGCGGCCGTTTGAGGATCGGTACGAACAGGCCCAACACCACCACGATCCCCGCGAGGGGAAGGGCGAACGTGAGCACCGAGACCTTGAGCCCGAGCCCGACGAAGCCCAGCGCGACGAGACCGGCGGCGATGATTCCTCGCCACCGGGTGACCTCGATGCGGTCGCCGACCGCGCCGATCAATGCCGGCAGGAGGGTCAGCGAGGCCAAGACGCTGCAGGCGACGATGACCGCGGCGCCGATGCCGAGCCCGCGGATGAAGCCGAGCCCCATCGCGATCATGCCGAGCAACGAGATCATGACGGTGATGCCCGCGAACAGCACGGCCCGGCCCGCGGTGTCGATCGCGTGCGCGGTGGCGAGCTCCGCGGGCATGCCGCGGCCGCGGTCTTCGCGGTAGCGGGTGACGATGAACAGCGCGTAGTCGATTCCGACACCGAGGCCGATCATGAGCCCGAGCGTCGTCGTGAACTCGGGCATGTCCATCACCGTCGAGATCAGGCCAACCAGGCTGATCCCGGTGCCGATGCCCGCCAGCGCCATGCCGATGGGCAGGCCCATCGCGAGCACCGATCCGAACACCGCGATGAGGATGATGACCGCAAACGCGAGACCCAACAGCTCGGCGTCGGGCGGCTGAAAGTCGCCGAACACCTCACCGCCGTACTCGAAGCGGACGCCGTCGATCTCGGGTGCGGCTTCCTTCACCTGGTCCGCGAGGTCCTGGCTGCCGCCGAAGCCAGTTTCGGGGGGAAACGAGACGGTCGCGAACGCGAGCTCGCCCGCGAGGTCACCTTCGGTCGCGATCTGGCGTTCGCCTCCCGGGGCGTAGGGGCTGGCGACCTCGAGGCCACCGATGGCGGCGATCTCTTCGAGGTACTCGCCGACCGCGGCCCGGTTGGCCGGGTCGTCGACGCCGGCGTCAGCAACGAACACGATCTGGCCCTCGCGGCCGCCGGCCGATCCGCCGAAGCTGTCGGTGAGGATCGCAAAGCCCTGGTCCGCTTCGCTGTCGAGGTCGCTGAAGGCGTTCGAATAGCCGGTCCCGACGGTCGCCGAGAGGCCGCCGGCGGCGAGGAGCGCGGCGATCCAGATGCCGATGACGAGCCAGCGCCGCCGGAACGAGAACCGGCCGACGCGGCGCAACAGCGAGTCGGTCCCCTCGGGGCGAGATGCGGGCGACGTCATGAGTGCAACTCCGGAGAACGAGCGGTGGATGGATCGGTGGCCTCCTCGATCCCGCGCAGGAATGTGTCGAGGACGGTGTCGACGAATTCGGGAGTGACGGTCTGGCCGGTCACCAAGCGGCGGAAGAAGAGGGGCCCTGCGAGCAGCGCGAGCGCGTGGTCGGTGTCGATCTCGCCGGGGCCGCGGAGCTGGCCCGTGGCTCGGGCCGACTCGAGGACGGCGCGGAGCCGGTCGGTGTGGGCGGCCTGGTGATCGCGCAGCGCGGTCGCGAACGCGTCGTCGAACTCGGCTTGTTCGAGGAGCGACACGATGAGCGCGACCAAACGGCGGTCGTCGAACACGAGCCGGAGGCGGTGGAGATCGACGGCGAGGTCGAGCCGCAGGTCTCCGAAGAGGGGCGGAGGCTCCTCGTTGTCAGGGCGGCTGACCGCGTCGAGGAGGAGGGTGCGCACGTCGGGCCAGTGCCGGTAGAGGGTGGAGCGGCCGACGCCCGACTCGGCGGCAACCCGGGCCAGCGTGACGGCATGGTGACCCTCACGGGCGATGAGGTCGAGCACGACCGCGCACACCGTGTCGTGAGTGCGGGCCACCCGCGGGTCGGTCGCCGCGCCCGGGTCGAGAGGTTGGCTCGGTCCGGCGGGCTCGGTCGATGCGGAGGGGGTAGGCACACCGTTAGTCTGGGACAGGTTGTTCCGGAATTGCCATTTCTGGGACGTCGATGTGTCAAGAGTCACATCGAGGTCGGCGTGCCGGTGGGTGGGGCAGCCGTCAGGGGATCAGCACGACGCGCCCGACGGCCTGACGGCTCTCGAGGAACGCGTGGGCTGCGGCCGCCTCGGCGAGAGGGAACGTTCGGTCCACGAGTACCTGGAGCTTGCCCGCGGCGACGTCCGCGATGTGGCGGGTGATCATGTCGCGCACGCGCGGCGTGCCCACCTCTGCACCGAGGAAGACACCGGTGAGCGAGCGGTTGGCCATCGACAGCAGTGACACGTCGAACGGCTGCGGGTCGCGCCCGGCGCTCCCCACGCTGATGAGCCGTCCCCGCGACGCGAGACACGCCGCGCTCTGGCCCAGGACCTTGCCGCCGACCGAGTCGACCGCCAGGGCGACGCCCTGACCGTCGGTGAGCGCGCGCACCGTGTCGACCCAGCCGTCTTCGGAGTAGTTCACGGGGTGGTCGATTCCGAGCGGGGCGACGCGTGCGAGTCGCTCATCGCTCGACGCGGTGGCGATGACGGTCGCACCGGCGCGCTTGGCGAGCTGCACCGCGGCAATCCCGACGCCACCGGCCGCAGCCTGGATGAGCACGGTCTCGCCGGCCTCGAGATGACCGAACTCGAACAGGCAGTCATCGGCGGTACCGAAGGCGATCGGTACGCACGCAGCCGTGACCAGATCGGCACCGTCGGGTACCGGCCAGGCGACGGCCTCGGGCACCGCGCGCATCTCGGCGTGTGAACCCCACAGCATGCTGGTGACGACGCGCTCTCCGACGCGGCGTTCGGCGACCTGGTCGCCGACCTCGACGATCGTCCCGGCGCACTGGTAGCCGACGATGTGGGGCGTCGTCGCCATCTCACCGCCGGCACGGTTGAGGGTGTCGCCACCCTCGATGCTGATCGCCTCGACGCGGATCACCACGTCGCCGGGCCCACACTCCGGGTCGGCGACCTCTTCGTAGCGGAACACCTCGGGTCGGCCGGTCTCGTAGTACACCGCAGCATGCATGAGCCGCACACTACGGGACCGCACCGGACACCGGACACTGGACACGGGACGCCGGACACCGGACACGGGGCAGACGCGCGGTCGGCCGGTGCCGGGTCGCGGTCGTGGAGGGCCGGGTGGGGAGTGGCCGGACTGGTGGGTGGTGGGTCAGCGACGCCGGCGGCCGAGGCCCTCTTGGGCGACGGTCGCGACGTGGGTGCCGTCGGCGCGGAACACCCAGGCGAAGGCCAGGCCTCGGGCGTTGGCCGTGCCTTGGCCGGAGAGGTCGAACAGCAGCCACTCGTCGGCGCGCACCGGGCGGTGGAACCACACGGCGTGGTCGAGACTCGCGGCCATCATCTGCTCCCAATTGGTGCCGATCGGCAGCGCGAGGAGCGCCACGCCGAGGAGGTCTTCGTCGGAGAGATACGCGAGCGCGCACGCATGGATCAGCGGGTCTTCGCCGAGCGTGTGGGGGACGCGCATCCACGACCTCTGGCGCGGTTGGGAGTCGGTTGTCGACTCGATGACACGATGCTCGAGGAACAGATCGGTGGTGGCCGGCGTGAGCGAATCGGGCGGTCGCAGCCCCGACGGCATCTCGACGCGCTGGACGTCGGGGCCGTCCTCGTTCACCTGGAAGCTGGCGATCAGGTTGAGGATCACGCCACCGGCCTGCGACGCGATGACCTGGCGGGTGCAGAACGACCGTCCGTCTCGCACCCGCTCGACCTCGAAGAGGACCGGCGCGGTTTCGTCGCCCGGGCGGACGAAGTAGGAGTGCAGTGAGTGCACCTGGTACTCGGGCGCGACGGTGAGACCCGCGGCGCGCAGCGCCTGCGCGACGACCTGGCCGCCGTAGATGCGATCCCACCCGATCCGTGGCGACACGCCGAGGTACGCGTCGGGCTTCACCATCTCGAGGTCGAGCAACGAGACGAGGTTGGTCACAGGGTGGAGGGAGACGTTCATCAGCTCGGGTGCTCCACGGTCGCCGCTAGACGCGCCGGGGCTTCTTGGAGTTGCGGAGCCGGCCGCGGGTGGCCTGGGGGAGGATCACCTTGCGCAGGCGGATGCCGGACGGCGTCACCTCGACGCACTCATCCTCGGCGATGAACTCGAGCGCCTGCTCGAGCGAGATCGGGCGCGGAGGGGTGAGCCGCACGGTGTCGTCGGACGACGACGTCCGCATGTTGGTGAGCTTCTTCTCCTTGGTGGGGTTCACGTCCATCTCCTCGGCGCGGGCGTTCTCGCCGACGATCATCCCCTCGTACACCTCGATGCCGGGGCCGAGGAGGAGCTGGCCTCGCTCCTGCAGGCTGAAGAGCGCGAAACCGCGCGTCTCGCCGCGCCGGTCGGCGACCATCGAGCCGTTCGGCCGGGTCTTCAGCTCGCCGAACCACGGCTCGTAACCCTCGAACACATGGTGGAGGATGCCCGTGCCGCGGGTCTCGGTCATGAACTCGGTCCGGAAGCCGATGAGCCCACGGGCCGGCACGATGTACTCCATGCGGACCCACCCCGTACCGTGGTTCACCATCTGATCGAGGCGCCCCTTGCGGAGCGCGAGGAGTTGGGTGACGACTCCGAGGTAGTCGTCGGGCACGTCGATGGCGACCCGTTCGACGGGCTCGTGCACCTTGCCGTGGACCTCTCGAGTGACGACCTGGGGCTTGCCGACCGTCAGCTCGAAGCCCTCTCGCCGCATCGTCTCCACGAGCACCGCGAGCTGGAGCTCGCCCCGGCCCTGGACCTCCCACGCGTCGGGCCGCTCCGTCGGCAGGACGCGCAACGCCACGTTGCCGACGAGCTCCGCGTCCAGCCGGCTCTTGAGCAGCCGGGCGGTGAGCTTCGTGCCGTCCTGGCCGGCGAGCGGCGAGGTGTTGATCCCGACGGTCATGGCGAGGCTGGGCTCGTCGACGGTGATCGCGGGGAGTGCGACCGGATGGTCGACGGCGGCGAGCGTCTCACCGATGGTCACCTCCGCGAGACCCGCGATCGCGCAGATCTCACCGGGCCCGGCTTCGGTCGCGTCGACCCGGTCGAGCGCCTCGGTGACGTACAGCTCGGTGATCCGCACCGGGGCGATCGAGCCGTCGATTCGGCACCACGCGACGGTGTCACCCTTGGCGAGCGTGCCCGAATGCACCCGGCACAGTGCGAGTCGGCCGAGGTAGGGCGAAGCATCGAGGTTGGTCACGAGCGCTTGGAGCGGCGCGTCCTCGTCGAACGTCGGCGCGGGGATGTGGTCGAGCAGCATCTCGAAGAGCGGTTTGAGATCCGTGCCCGGCGTCTCGGGATCGAGGCTCGCCCACCCGGCGCGCGCGTTCGTGTAGACGATCGGGAACTCGATCTGGTCACTACGGGCGTCGAGGTCGAGGAACAGCTGGTACACCTCGTCGACCACGTCGGCGATCCGGGCGTCGGGGCGGTCCACCTTGTTGACCACGAGGATCACGGGCAGGTCGGCCTCGAGCGCCTTGCGCAGGACGAATCGCGTCTGGGGAAGTGGCCCCTCGCTCGCGTCGACGAGCAGCAGTACGCCGTCGACCATGGTGAGGCCGCGCTCGACCTCCCCGCCGAAGTCGGCGTGGCCGGGCGTGTCGATGATGTTCACCTTCACGCCGCCGTAGCGCACCGCCGTGTTCTTGGCGAGGATGGTGATGCCCTTCTCGCGTTCGAGATCGCTCGAGTCGAGCACCCGCTCGGCCACGTCCTGGTTGGCACGAAACGCGCCCGTCTGCCACAGCATGGCGTCGACCAAGGTCGTCTTGCCGTGATCGACGTGAGCGACGATCGCCACGTTGCGCAGATCCGCGCGCGTGGACGGACGCGTTGACATCAGGGCCTTTCGGGTGGGGAGCTCCACGGGGGCGCGGAGCGGAGCCTCCATTGTAGGAGGACGGATGGCCTACCCCGGCCTCGGGCCGGTCAGGAGCCGGCCGGTCAGACGCGCCGGTCAGATGCGCCCGTCGTCGGATACGGCGTCAGATGTGGGGCGCGACCACACCGGCGCCGAAGCTCGAGCCCGGCGGGGCGCCGCGAAGGGCCGCGAGCGGATCCCGCAGGTCGTCGACGTAGCCGAGCGCGTACGCGCCGGGGGCGTAGCCGATCATTCGCAACAGATCATCGGGAAGCTCGCGGGCGATCTCGGGAGGTACCGAGAGGTACTGGTTCTCCTCCTGGCGCAGCCAGCCGAGGCTGTAGGTGATGTTCACGCCGTTGCGAGCGCGGTCCGACCGGTTCGGCCCGCCGCCGTGGTACAGCGAGCCGGTGTAGACGAGCGCGGAACCCCGGGCCATCTCGGCGGGCTCGGTGTCGGCCTGGGTGAGCTGGAGCTTGTCGTCGTAGCGGTGGCTGCCGGTGATGACTCGCGTCGCGCCGTTGCGCTCGGTGAAGTCGGTCATCGCCCAGATCGTGTTGCATGACACCTCGAAGCCCTTCGGGAACGAGAAGAAATCGAACGCCCACTGGTCACGGTGGATGTACTGGGCCGGCTGGCCACCCTCGATGCTGATGATCTGGGTCAGGTGCAGCTGGAAGGCGGTCGCGTGCGCGAGCGTCGCGCCGACCGCGCCGGTGATGAGCGGGTGCATCACGAGATCGTGCGACGCCGGGGCTCGAGCCACCAGGCCGCCCGTCCGGCGGGTCTGGTGCCCGGTGAAGTCGTCGCCGTAGGGCGTCTGCGCCATGTGCGGCGCCAGCTGTGACTCGAGCCCGTCGAACACGGCCTCCTCGACGAGCTCGTCGACGATCGCGCAGCCGTCGGCGTCGAGCGCGGCCGCGACCGCCTCGACCGAGGCGTTCGCGGCGAGATGCTGCACCGGCATGGCGTCGACCGTAGACCACGGCATCCGTTGGGGCTGTCCGGCGCGGAGCCCGAGCCCAGGGCGGGAGAGGGGCGGATCCTTGGCGGGCCGCCGACTCGTCGAGTGTCAGGTCTCGTCAAGGTGTTCGCGACCGTTGGTTCATCTCGGCGTGACCAAGCGGTGATCGCCCGTTCCTACGTTGCCTTCTCAGGTGAACCGGCAAGCCCGGTCGGCATCGATCGTGAGGGTCGAGACATGGATGCATACATCGAAACGGAACCGGCGCCCCGTGCGTTCACCGTTCTGTCCGAGCTCGGAGGGTGTCGCCGGACCGGCGCTCGGCCCGAGAGCGCGGGATCACTCGCGGCGGGTACCGCCGCTCGGACCACCGGGAGGAACCTTGCGTAGGAAACTGGCCATCGTCGGCGCGCTGGCGGGCGGAGCGGTGCTGGCCACCGCCTCGCCTGCGGGCGCGGCCGCCATCTCGCCCGGGGAGGTGCAGGCGAACCTCGACAACACGTTCGTGTTGCTCGCGGCCGTCCTGGTCATCTTCATGCAGGCGGGCTTCGCGCTCGTCGAGGCGGGTCTCACCCGCGCCAAGAGCGTCGCCAACATCATGATGAAGAACCTCACCGACTTCATGGTCGGGGTCGCCGCGTTCTTCTGCGTCGGCTACGCCCTCGCGTTCGGTGGAGCCGGCAGGTTCATCGGAACCGAGTTCTTCTTTCTGCACGGCGCCGTGGGTGTTGGCACGATCAATGTGCCGACCTACTTCGTGTTCCAGGTCGCGTTCGCCGCGACCGCCGCGACCATCGTCTCCGGCGCGATGGCCGAACGCACGAAGTTCGCGGCCTACGTGGTGTACAGCGTCGTGATCAGCGCCTTCATCTACCCGGTCGTGGTGCATTGGCTGTGGGGTGGCGGCTGGCTCGCCCAGCTCGGCACGCCGATGATCGACTTCGCCGGCTCCACGATGGTGCACAGCGTGGGCGGCTGGGCGGCTCTTGTGGGCGCGATCATCCTTGGCCCTCGTATCGGCAAGTACGGCGCCGACGGCAAGCCTCGGGCCATCCTCGGCCACTCGATCCCGTTCGCGGTGCTGGGCACGCTGATCCTGTGGGTCGGTTGGTACGGGTTCAACCCGGGCTCGGAGCTCGCAGCCGATGGAACGATCGGTCAGATCGCGCTCACCACGACGCTGTCGGGTGCGTTCGCGGGGATCACTGCGCTGGCGACATCGTGGATCGTCAGTCGCAAGCCCGACGTCTCCATGACGGCCAACGGTGCGCTCGCCGGCTTGGTCGGCATCACCGCCGGCTGCGCGGCCGTCGACAACTGGGCTGCCATCCTCATCGGCGCGATTGCCGGCGTGTTGGTCGTCGGCTCGGTGACGTTCTTCGAGCGCATGAAGATCGACGACCCGGTGGGTGCCATCTCGGTCCACGGCGTCTGCGGCGCGTGGGGAACGATCGCAGTCGGCCTGTTCGCCGCCGATGGCGGTTTGTTCACCGACGGCAAGACCGACCAGCTCGTCTCCCAGATCATCGGCGTGGTGGCGGTCTTCGCCTTCGTGGTCGTGGTGGCCACGATCCTGTTCACCGTCATCAAGGCCACGATGGGCCTGCGGGTCGGCCCCGAAGAGGAGTTCGCCGGCCTGGACGTGCACGAGCACGGCGCCCCCGGCTACGGCGGGTTCGTGTTCGGCGAGGAGGACCCCGCGGGGATGCTCACCGCGGGCAAGGTCGACGCGTAGTCCGAGCGCGTCGTAACGCGAGGGCCGGCCTGCGGATTTCCGCGGGCCGGTCTTCCGCGCCCTCAGGCCCGAGCGCCGCGGGGGACGATGGCGTCGATCGCGGCGAGGTCGTCCTGGCTCGGCACCCATTGCGCGGCGGTCGCGTTGGCCACGACCTGATCGGGCCGAGTTGCGCCCGCGATGACCGAGCCGACACCGGGCTGGGCCGCGAGTCCGCCGATCGCCACCTCGAGGAGGGTGATCCCACGTTCGTCGGCGAAGGACTCGAGGGCTTCGAGGGCGTCGAAGCTGCGGTCTCGCACCGTCTCGATCCGGCCGTGGAGCCGGCTCCCCTCCGGTGCGACACCCCGGCGGTACTTGCCGGTCAGCAGCCCGTTCGCGAGTGGGAAGTACGGCAGGATCCCGACGCCGTGCCGACGGCAGGCCGGAACCAGCTCGCGTTCCGCGCCCCGCTCCAGCAGGTTGTAGTGGTTCTGTGCGCTCGTGAACCCGTGCCGGCCCCGGTGGCGCGCGTAGGAGTCCGCGTCGGCCACCTGCCAGGCCGCGAGGTTCGACGAACCCGTGTACCGCACCTTGCCCTCTCGAACGAGCTCGTCGAGCGCGTCGACCGTCTCCTCGATCGGCGTGACCCCGTCGGGCGCGTGGTACTGGTAGAGGTCGATCCAGTCGGTGCGTAGGCGGCGAAGCGACGCCTCGGCCGCGCGGCGCAGGTAGCGGCGTGATCCGCGCGCCTCCCAATCGACGCCGTTGGCGCCGCGCATGTCCATCCCGAACTTCGTCGCGAGCACGACGTCGTCGCGGCGCCGGCCCAGCACCTCGCCGAGCTGGGACTCGCTGCCGCCCGCGTTGCCGTAGATGTCGGCCGTATCGATGAGGTTGACGCCCGCGTCGAGCGCGGCGTGGACCACGGCCCGGGTCTGGTCGACGTCGGTGACCCGGCCCCCGAAGTTGTTGCCGCCCAAGCCCAGGACCGAGACCATCAAGCCGGAGTCACCGAGCGGCCGGTAGCGCATGCGTGGACGGTAGCGGACCGGCACACGGATATCCCCTGACTCCCACGCCGAGGTCGGCAGGTCGGGCGTTGCCGCCCGCGTGCACCGGTGACGTGACGGTGCGCCTGGCCGCTGTAGCTGATGGGGGAAGTCTTCCCGTGGTCGCTCAGCGCGTCGCGCGGTCCAGCAACCGGCGGGCGGTGCCGCCGAGGAACAGCGCCATTGCCTCGTCGTCGAGCGCGGTCTGCTTCGCCTCGGCGAGCGACCGGCGCATCGGGAACCACGGTTCGTCACTGCCCCACAGCACCCGCCCCCGATACGCCGAGGTGTTCATGAACCGCACCAGGGCGGGGTCGAAGTAGCCCGGAGCGTACGCCGTGCACGACAGGTAGAGGTTGGGCCACTTGCGCATGTAGTTCATGAGCAGCTCTTCGTAGGGATGGCCCATGTGTGCGCCGATGACCACCAGGTCGGGGAAGTCGATCAGCACGCCTTCGAGCCGCTCGGGGTGCTGCACGTTGGAGCGCACGCGGGGGCCGGGGATCCCGACGTTGATCGAGACCGGGATCTGGAGCTCCTCGCAGATCTGGTACACGGGGTAGTGGCGCGGGTCGTCGATCGCGACCTGCGTCGCCAGGGGCATGACCCGGACCAGCGAGAAGCGGGGGTGCTGGGCCAGCTCGCGGATCCGGCCCACCGTGCGGGTCGGCCGCGACGGATCGGCCAGGCCACCGGCGACGAGGAACCGGCCCGGGTGCGCGTCGGCGGCTTCCAGCGAACGCACCGTGTGGCGGTCGATGCCCGGGGTGAGGATTCCCGTGGCGACGCCCATCTCGTCCATGAGCGCGACGAGCTGGTCGAGGCCGACACCGGCCGAGCCGTCGCCACCGAGGTAGCCCGGGATGTGGGCGTTCGCCTCCTGGCCGAGGAATTGCTCAGCCGACTCCGGCGTGACCCAGTTGACCCAGATGTCGAGGATGTCCATCAGTATTGGTTCCGCTCGCTCGGGTGGTGCGGGTGGTCACGGGTGTGACCGGAGCTCGCTCCACATCCAGTATTGGTTCCGCTCGCTCGGGTGGTGCGGTTGGTCAGGGGCTTGGGCGCAGGAGGGTTGGTGTGTCGGGGTGGGCGAGGTGACGGTAGTGTCAGGTTTGTCGACGCCGCAAGGATTGCTTTCGGCGTGTTGCTTCGATGATGAGGAGCCAGCAGATGACGGCTACCGATACCGCGACCGCGCCCGGCATCGTGTCCGACCGCTACCTCGTGGTCTCCGCCGACTGTCACGCCGGCGGTTCGCACGTGCAGTACCGCGAGTACCTCGAGTCGGAGTTCCACGAGACGTTCGACGCGTGGCGGGGCAAGTACAAGAACCCGTTCCGCGATCTCCAGGATGACGGTCGCTCGCGCAACTGGGACGATGAGCGCCGCATCTCCGACCTCGAGAAGGACGGTCAGGTCGGGGAGGTCACCTTCCCGAACACGGTGCCGCCGTTCTTCCCGACCGGCGTCGTGATCGCACGTCCGCCGGTCGATGCCGAGGACTATCGGCTCCGGTGGGCCGGGATCCGTGCCCACAACCGGTGGCTCGCCGACTTCTGTGGACGGTACCCGAAGCGTCGCGCCGGCGTGTTCCAGGTCTTCCTCAACGACATCGACGCCGCGATCACCGAGGTGCGCTGGGCGCACGCTCAGGGACTGCGCGGCGGTCTCATGATCCCCGGGATCCCCGACGACTCGGACCTACCGCCCTACTACTCCGATGCCTACGACCCGCTCTGGGCGGTGTGTCAGGAGCTCGGCGTCATCATCAGCCACCACACCGGTGGCAGCGGCATGCCCGACTACGGCACGCACCCGTCGTCCACCGTGCAGTGGATGATCGAGACGCCGTGGTACGCGCACCGGGTGTTCTGGCAGCTCGTGATGAGCGGCGTGTTCGAACGCTTCCCCGATCTCAGGCTCGTGCTCACCGAACAGGGCTGCGACTGGCTCCCGCCGCTGCTGCGTCAGCTGGACGGCATCCACATGCAGATGGCATCGGGTCGCATCGGCGAGATGAACCTCAAGAACGATCAGCTGCTCCCCTTGAAGCCGTCGGAGTACTTCCAGCGCAACGTGTGGGTCGGCGTGAGCTTCCCCGGTGAGCATGACGCCCGCGCGATGAAGAAGCTCGGTCTGGACAAGGTGATGTGGGGGAGTGACTACCCGCACAACGAGGGCAGCTCGCCGCACTCGCGTGAGCTCATGCGCCGCGCGTTCCACGAATGGACCCCGGCCGAGCTGACGCAGGTCTTCTCGGGCACGATCGCCGACGTGTACGACTTCGACCTCGAAGCGCTCGCGCCCTTGGCGGCCGAGCACGGCCCGACGGTCGAAGAGATCGCCGTCCCGCTCGACAAGCTCCCGAAGAACGCCTTCAGCCCCGGCTTCTACCGGTAGCTACAGGTCGGCCAGACCCAGCGCGAGGTTGGGTGCCTCGAGGCCGCCATCGATCTCGAGGATCTTGCCGGTGATGAACCCACCCGCGGGTGAGGCGAGATAGAGCACGCCGAGGGCGATGTCGGCCGGGTCGCCGAGACGACGCAGCGGCGTACGGCTCTCCATCTCGTTGCGCAGCGCGGCGTTGGTGAGCACGGTCTCGAGCGCGCTCGTCGCGGTCGAGCCCACCGCGATCGCGTTGACCCGGATTCGTGGGGCCAGGTCCGACGCCATGAGCCGCGTCATGTGGCTCAGCGCGGCTTTGGCGGTGCCGTAGGCGAGGAATCCCCGGTCGGTGAGGCGACCGATCGCGGACGAGATGTTCACGATCGCGCCGCCGCCGCGTTCGAGAAGGTGCGGAGTCGCGGCTTGGCTGAGCACGAACGCGGTGGTGGTGTTGAAGTGGAACGACCGCTCCAGGTAGCCCGGTGACGTATCGAGGAACGGTCGCGGCGCCGTGCCACCGGCATTGTTCACGACGATGTCGATGCCGCCGAGCTCCTCGACGGTTCTCGCCGCGAGCGCGATGAGATTGTCGGTGTCGTTGGCGTCGGTCGGAACTACGAGCGCCCGGCGACCGAAGGCGCGCACGTCGTCGGCGACGACTTCGAGCTGTTCGCGGGTGCGTGCCGCGAGGACGACGTCGGCGCCCGCCTCCGCGAGCGCGCGGGCCGTTGCCGCGCCGATACCGCGGCCCGCGCCGGTGACGATCGCGATCTGGCCGTCGATTCGGAATCGTTCGAGCATGGACCTGGACTCTACGGCGAGTGCCGGACCCGCCGCCTCCCCGCCGGGGTGGCACGGTGTTCCACGCCGAACCCAACACCGCGGAGGTGACCCCCGCGCCGCCCGTCAACTAGACCATCCCCACGAGGTTGAGGCGACGACCGTCGCGCACCACCTCACCCGGCGTGACCGAAGGTGACCGCATGAGCTACGCAATCGACCTCTCCGGCCGTCGAGCGCTGGTGACCGGCGCAGGTCGCCACACCGGGCGCGAGTTCGCGTTGGCTCTGGCCTCGCTGGGCGCGGCGGTCGCGGTGAACGACCTCGTCGATGACGTGGCCGAAGCGGTCTCCGAGGAGATTCGGGCGGCCGGCGGCGACGCGGAGCCGGTTGTCTTCGATGTGACCGATCTCGACGCCGCGGGCCCGGCGATTCGGGCGTTCGGTCCGGACATCATCGTGAACAACGCGGGTGGCACCGATGCGATTCAGTGGCCGCCGGTGCCCTTCGACGAATCCGATCCGACAAGCTGGCGCCGACCCGTCGATATCAACGTCTACGGCGTCATGAACTGCACCTACTCGGCCCTGCCGCGGATGCGAGAGCAGGGATGGGGCCGAATCATCACGATGGTCAGCGATTCCGCTCGCCGAGGCGAGCGTGGCGTCGCCGTCTACGCCGCGGCCAAGGCGGCCGCAGCGGGCTTCATGCGATCGATTGCCGCCGAGGTCGGTCGCGACGGGATCACCTCGAATGCCATTGCCCTCGGCACGCTGGCGTACGCGCACCGCGGGCCGCTCCCCGACGACCTTGCCGACAAGATGCTCAAGTCCTACGCGGTCAAGCGTCAGGGTCGGCCGACCGATCCCGTCGGCATGCTGGTCCTGTTGGCGTCGGACGCCGGTGAGTGGATCACCGGGCAGGTGCTACCGGTCAACGGCGGGTACACCAACGCGCTGTGAGGTCGGCCGCCGCACCCGACGCCGCCGGACCCCTGTCACATCTCCGAGTGCTTGATCTCTCACGCCTGTATCCAGGGGCGCTGTGCAGCTTGTTGCTCGCCGACCTCGGCGCCGACGTCGTGAAGATCGAGGTGCCGGGAACGGGTGACGGTCTGCGGTTCGTGTCGCCGGGTGACTTCCTGTCGGCGCACATGGCCTTGAACCGGGGAAAGCGTTCGGTGCAGCTCGACCTTCGCCACCCGCGGGCGGCGGAGGTGCTGCGCGGGCTGGTGCGCGACGTGGATGTCGTCATCGACTCCAACAAGCCCGGTGTGCTGGACCGATCCGGCTTGGGCTACCAAGCCATGCGCGAGGAGAATCCCCGCCTCATATGGTGCTCCATCACGGGCTTCGGTCCCGATGGCCCGCATCAGGATCAGCCTGGCCACGACATCACGTACCTGGGCTATTCGGGCCTGTTGTCCGAGCTGGAGGTCGACGGCATGCCACCCGTGACCGACGTGGTGGTGTCAGTGCCCGTTGCCGCGCTGATGTCGGTGACGGGCATCCTCGCTGCGGTTGCCGAGCGGGACCGCACCGGTGTGGGCGCGAAGGTCGATGCCAGCATGGTCGATTCCGCCATGTGGCTGTTGTCGGAGAACGTCGCTCGGGCGGCGTCGGCGCCGGGTCCGGTGTGGCCGTCCCTCGCCGCGCGGGGCGTCTATCGCTGTGCCGACGGCAAGCTCATCACCCTCGCCGCGACCGAGCCCAAGCCGTGGTCGGCGCTGTGCAAGGCGCTGGAGGTGCCCGATCTTGCCGACTACCGGCTCGGTGTGGACGAGGACGCGACGCGCGTGCGCCTGGCCGAGGTGTTCGCTACCCAGCCCGCCGCCTACTGGACGCGCGCGCCGGGCCTGGCGGGAGGCGTCGGGCCGGTCAACACCGCCGACGATCTTGTCGATGATGAACACGTGACGGCCCGAGAAGGCCTCGTGACCCTCGATGGAACCGACATCCGGGTGCTTGCCAATCCGCTGCGGTTCGACCTCGAGTCCGCGGCTGAGGGAACGCGCGCCACCGCGCCACCGCCCGAGCTCGGCGAGCACACCGATGCCGTGCTCGCCGCTGCTGGGTTCACCACCGAACAGGTCGAGTCCCTCCGGGCCGACGGCGCCATCTGAGCGACGTGGCCGGGGGCGCTGCAGCCGGCGAAGGGGCTCAGGTCCAGGCGCCCCAGTCGTTGGGCGTCTCGCCGGTCGCGTAGCAGGCGGCCAGGTGCTCGAGCCACGCGGCGCTGTCGTCGAGGCCGCCCCGTCGGTTTCGGGCGAGCCACAGCTCGCGGTGGCGGTCGATGAGCGGGCGCAACTCCTCGGCGAGCGCGTCCCGTACGGGTTGGGGCACCGACGGGAGGGTGCCGTCGCCTTCGAGGCGGGCGCGTTCGTCGCGCGCGACGAGCGACACGAGTGCCGCGCCGTTGGCCAGCTCGTCGGCCAGGAGATCGCCGTCGGGTCGCCGGGGGGTGGCGGCGGCCACGTCGGTGACGGCGTGGTCGACGATCTCGTCGACCCGGTCGAGCTCGGCGATGTCGAAACCGCCGAGGAACCCGCGGCCGAGGTGCAGCTGTGGCCAGTAGAGCGGCGCGATGAGCGCGGAGATGTTCGGGGCTTGTGGGGTGATGGCGCGGTGGACGTCACCGAGGGCGAGGAGCGCGTCGGCCAGGCGCCCGGTCGGGTCGTCGTAGCAGTGCGCGCTCAACGCGGCGGCGAGGTCGAGTTCGCGATTCGTGTCGCGACACCACGCCATCGCGGCGGCGTACGCGAGACCTGGGTCGCTCACCGGGAGGTACTGGAGGTGGCCGAGATCTCCCCAGTCGGTGGTCAACAGCCCGACCCCGCCGTGCTCGGCGGCCGCGTCTGCCGCGCCGGCCACGTTGGCGCGCATGTTGGTGACCCGGCCGACGAGCGTGCACCAGGCCGACGTGCCCGGCGCCACCCAGAACGGCTTGTCGGCTTCGGCGTAGGCCGCGGTGCGCGCCGCGAAGGGGTGGGTTCCCTCGTAGCCCCACTCACACGTCGTGACGCCGTCGGGTAGTTGCGCGATCCGATCGGCGTTCTCGGCGAGGATGTCGCCCCAGACGAGCATCTCGCGGCCTTCCAGCTCGGGGAGGTCGCGCAGCGCGTGCAGCCAGCCGAGATAGTCGTCGAAACGCTCGCCTCCGAGCTCCCAGGGCTCGTCGAGTCCGACGTGGACGCGCCGGCTCGAGAAGCTCGCGAGCAGCTCGGCCAACAGCTCGCGCACCAGCGCGAGCGACGCCGGGTTCGCGGGGTCGATCGTCGTCGGCACGGGGCGGGGTGCTTCGCCCGGAGGTGGCCCGAGGGCGAGCGGGCGGTACCGGTCGTGGCTGAGCCAGCGGCGCATGTGGCCCAGACAGTTCTGGTTCGGCGTGAGCTCGACGTGGCGGGCGCGGCAGAACTCGTCGAGCTCGCGGATGTCCGTCGCCGTGAAAGGGCTCGCGTCGCGCCAGACGACCTCGTGGTTCCGGTAGGCGAAGGTGTGCTCGAGGTACAGCTCGACATGGTTGATCTTCCAGGACGCGAGCCGATCGATGAGATCGAACAACGTCGACAGCGTCGGAACCTTGTCGCGTGAGCAGTCCACCATGACGCCGCGCACCGCCAGGTCCGGCCAATCCCGAATCGTGCCGACGGGCCGATCACCGAGCGCATCGAGCTGGCCGAGTGTCGCCCGCGCGTAGAACTCCCCGGCGGCGTCGGCCGCGGCGATCGTGACCCGGCCGTCACTGCCGAACGAGAGCTCGTAGCCATCCGCCGGAAGCGTGGCGTCGCGGCTGACCTCGGGGTCGGTGGGCGAGCTTGCGACGGTCGTGCCCGTGAGCTCGACGTGGCGCGGCACGGGGAGCAGGTTCAATCGGGCTCCTCGACGATCACGCGGTTGGCGCGGTCCAAGCGCAGGTACATCCACCCCCGCTTCACGAAGACGACCGCGCGGTTGCGGAACCCCACGAGGTACGCGCGGAGGAGGGCGAGCCAGCTCAACCAGCCGAGGGTCCCACCGAAGTGGAGGCCACCCGGTAGCTCGGTGACGGTCACCCTCGTCGGCTGCATGACCGCCAACCTATTCGAGCCGCGCCCCGATCGACCGTGCCCGGGTAGCGTGCCCGGCGTGATCCGCATCGACGAACACGGCGCGACGCGCTTGGTCACCCTCGACCGCCCGCAGGCGCGCAATGCGTTCGACACGGCCCTGTATCGAGCTGCGGCGGGCGCGCTCGACGACGCTCGGGCCGATGACGCGGTGCATGTTGTCGTGATCACCGGTACCCCGCCCGCCTTCTCGGCCGGCCAGGACCTCGAGGAGATGGCCCGCCTGGCTGCCGGGGAGTCAACGGAGTCGGGGTTCCCCGACTTCCTCGACGCGCTCGGTCGGTTCGACAAGCCTTTGGTCGCGGCGGTGAACGGCGTGGCCGTCGGGATCGGGTTCACGATGCTCGCGCACTGCGATCTCGTGCTCGTCGCCACGAGCGCGCGGCTGCGCACGCCCTTCGCGGAGCTCGGCGTCGCCCCCGAGGCCGCCAGCAGCTACCTGTTCCCGGCGCGCATGGGTTGGCAACGCGCCGCCTACGTCTTGTTCACGAGCCCGTGGTTGAGTGCCGCGGAGGCCGTGGAGTTCGGCATCGCGTTCGCCGAATGTCCCGACGGCGAGGTCGTGTCCCGCGCGCTCGAGCTCGCGGCGACGATCGGGGCCGCGCCGTTGGGGTCGTTGCGGGCGATCAAGCAGACGATGCTCGCCGCGATCGAGCCCGCCGTGACCGCGGCCCGAGCCCGCGAGGACGCCGCGTTCGCGGCCCTGTTGGGAAGCGACGCCACCCGTGGCGCGCTCGACGCGTTCGGCAGCTGAGGGGCGCCCGACCGCCCCACCGTCCGGGGGGTCAGGGGTCGTCGCTTCCGGTTCAGGCGCGCTTGGCTGTCTGCATGGCCCGGACGTCGACCTTGCCCGAAGCGTTGAGCACGAGCTCCTCGACGATCTCGACGCGCCTCGGCACCTTGTAGTTCGCCATGTGCTCCCGGCACCACGCGATGATCTCGGCGGCGTCGACGTCCGCGCCGGTCGTGGGTACCACGAATGCCATGCCCACCTCGCCGAGGCGGTCGTCGGGGATCCCCACGACCGCGACCTGAGCGACGGTGGGCAACCTGTCCATGATCTGTTCGATCTCGGCCGGATACGCGTTGAACCCACCGACGATGAACATGTTCTTCATCCGGTCGGTGATGCGCAGGTTCCCGCGCTCGTCGAGCACGCCGACGTCACCGGTGTGGAGCCAGCCGTCGACGTCGATCGCCTCGGCGGTGGCGGCGGGGTCGTCGAGGTAGCCGGCCATGAGGTTGTAGCCGCGCACCAGGACCTCACCGGACTCGCCGACGGTGACCGCAGCGCCCTGCTCGTCGACGATCTGTATCTCGACCTCGGGAATCGGGCGTCCGGAGGTGCTCGCGATGGTCTCGGGATCGTCGGTGTGGCGGCACATCGTGGCGATGCCGTGCGCCTCGGTGAGCCCGTAGCCGGTGACGACGGTCTCGAAACCGAGGATCTCGCGCATGTCGATGATCATTTGGGTGGGGATGGTCGCCGCGCCCGTCACCGACAGACGCAACGACGAGAGGTCGAAGCTCGCGAGCTCCGGGTGGTTCAGGATCGTCTGGAACACCGCCGGTGCCCCGGGCAGCATCGTGATGCGCTCCTCGACGACGCGGCGCATCACTGCGGGCACGTCGAACACCGGATGCGGCACGATCGTCGAGCCCTTGATGAGACACGCCAGGAGCCCCGCCTTGAGGCCGAAGCAGTGGAAGAACGGGTTGACGATCAGGTACCGGTCGTCGGCGCGCAGCCCGACGACGCTGGACCACGCGTCGTAGGCGCGGATGCTCGGACCGTGCATGAGCATGGCGCCCTTCGGCGCCCCGGTCGTACCTGAGGTGAAGACGATGTCGCACAGGTCGTCGGGCATCACCGCGTCGGCCCGGTCGCGTACCTGCTCGGCGGTGATCCGCTCCCCGTTCGCGAGGTGCTCGGCGAGCGACACGCAAGTCTTCGGGACGGTGCCGCGCAGGATCACGGTCTCGTCGACGAGCCCGGCCGCGTCGGCCCGGTCCAACAGCTCGACGTAATCGGTGTCGAGGAAATCGGTGACGGTGAACAGCAGCCGTGCACCGGCGCTCCGGATCAGCTGGGCGGCTTCTTCTCCCTTGAACCGCGTGTTGAGTGGGATCACGACGCCACCGACCGAGTGACACGCAAGCGCGGTGACCGCCCACTCCCAGCAGTTGGGCGCCCAGATCGCGACCCGGTCACCGGGTTCGACGCCGCGGCCGACGAGGGCCCGAGCGGCGGTCTCGATCTCGGCCGCGAGCTCGGCGAAGGTCAGGCGTACGTCGCCGTCGACGAAGCCCTCTTGGGTACCGAAGACCTCGGCGGCGCGCCGAACGAGGCCCGGGATCGTGAGCGGGAGGTCCGTTGTGCCGGACGCGTCAGCAGGGGTCATCGGTGCCAGCCTACAAATCGGGGGTTCGGTCGGACTCGGCCGGTTGACGGCCGATGCGCAGGGGCGCGAGCGGAGCGTCCACCAACAGCGTGCGGCGCCAGTCGGCCCCGAGGTCGTCGAGCGCGGCGCGCCACGGCCGGAGCGTTTCGCCCCGTTGCTCGCGCTCGAACCGTGTCCAGGTGCCCCAGTCGGGGATCGCCCAGATCACGATGCATTCAGAGTCGTTCACCATCGCGACCGAGAACGCGCCGACGAGCGACAGGCCGAACGACTCGACCGCGGCGCGCCCGATGTCGCGCAAGGCGTCGAGGTACTCGAGGGCCGCGCCGGGGCGCAGCGTCACGAGCTCGTGGGCGTAGCACTGGCCTCGCACTCCGGCGGCGACGAGGTCGTCGATGGGCGACGTCCACGGCGCGGGCACGAGGATGCGGTCCACCCCGCCACGGCGGAAGCTCGCGGCGCGTTCCCACCACGTCGCGAGCGACGGGTCCTGGAGCGTGGCGTGCGAGAGCTCGTGGGAGAAGTTCGTCGCGAGACCGTCCCAGCCGTCGAGCTCCCAGATGTTGACGACCTCCGGCCAGCGACCGGTCGAACCGACGGTGCCCCACACGCCGAAGCACAGCTGATTGCGCTCCTCGATCGCGATGGGCACCCAGTTCGCGGTCATGTGGTGCATGTATTCGGCGCGGTGCTGGCCGGTGATGTCGATGAGCTCGTGGATGTAGACCTTGTCGTTCGTGGGCCGATCGACCATGGTGACGCTCCTGCATCGCGAGTGGCGGCCATACCGTAGACAGCTCGCGTTGCATCCGTGGCGGACGGCCTGGCTACGACATATGGGCCCGGATTGCACCATGCTGGCGGGATGACCGAGGCCGATCACGTGGAGACGATCCAACTGCGGGGCGCGGATGGCATCCGCCTCACCGCCGACGTGGCCGGTGCATCCGACCGACCACCGGTCCTGTTGTGGCACGGCGGTGGCCAGACGCGCCACGCCTGGGGCAGCGCACTGCAAGCGGTCGCACAGCAGTGGCACGGCTACAGCATTGACCTGCGCGGCCACGGTGACAGCGAATGGGCGGCAAACGGGGAGTACACGCTCGACGCGTTCGCGGGGGATGTCGCGTCGGTGGCGTCGTCGTTCTCAACGCCTCCGGTGCTCGTCGGGGCATCGCTCGGTGGGATCGCGTCGCTCGCCGCCATCGCCGATCACCAGGGTCCGCCCCTGGCCTCGGCACTCGTGCTCGTCGACGTGGCCCCGCGCGTCGAGGCGAGTGGGGTGAACCGGATCAGCGCGTTCATGACGAGCAACCTCGATGGCTTCGACTCGCTCGAAGAGGTCGCTGATCTCATCGCGGCTTACAACCCCCATCGACCCCGACCGTCGAACCTGGAGGGTCTGAAGAAGAACCTGCGTCGGCGCGCGGACGGCAAGTGGATGTGGCACTGGGATCCGAGGTTCGTGAGCGGAACGTTCGGATCGCCGGACGAGACCCGGTCATCGCTGGTCGAGGGGTCGCGCCTGGGCGAAGCAGCCCGGCGGATCACGGTGCCGACCCTGTTGGTGCGCGGGCGGATGAGCGACCTGTTGAGTGAGCAGGGTGCGCAGGAGCTCCTCGAGCTCGTGCCTCAGGCAGAGCTCGTCGACGTCGCCGGCGCGGGTCACATGGTCGCCGGCGACCGCAACGACGCCTTCAACGACGCGGTCATCGACTTCCTCGAGCGAGTGCGTCCCAGCTGAGCCGGTTGGCGTGGCGTGGCCGCGCTCAGCGTCCCCGGTAGTCGGGATCGCGGCGCTCGCCCCGGGACCGGCCGTACTCGCGGAAGTCCTCGGTGCGGCTGGCCAGCTCCATCGCGAGGCCTTCGTCGCCGAGCTGCGCGTCGAGGTCCGCGGTGACGCCCCGATGCACGAGGTACTTGGTGAGACCGACCGCAACTGTGGCCGCGCTCGCCAGCTCGTCGATGAGGGCGGCCGCGGCGGTGTCCACGTCGGGTCCGGGGACCGCTCGGTGCACGAGGCCCCATTCGGCGGCCCGGGTGCCCGACACCTCGCGGCCCAGCATCAGCATCTCCTTGGCGCGGGCGACGCCGACGAGACGAGGGATGAGCCATGAGCCCCCCGAGTCGGGAGTGAATCCGAAGCGGGTGAAGGGGGCCCACAGGCGCGCGTCGTCGGCGACGACCGCGAAGTCCGATGCCAACACGATGTGCAGGCCGAGTCCGATCGCCCAGCCGCGCGCCGCGGTCACGATCGGCGTCTGGGCCTCGAGCATGGCCGGGATGAGCCGGTTCACGTGCCAGCGCATGCGGCGCTGCACCGAGCCCGGTCGCGGTCGAGGAGCATCCGGCTCGCGCGCGCGCCCGCCGAGGTCGAAGCCCGAACAGAAGCTCTCACCGCGGCCGGCCAGCGAGATCACGCGGATCGCATCGTCGCTGCTCGCCGTGTCGATGAGGTCGACGAGCGCCAGCACGATGTCGTCGGTCAACGCGTTGCGCCGCTCGGGCCGGTCGATCACAACGCGCAGCACCGCGCCGTCGACGTCGGCGACGAGGCCATCAGGCAGGTTCAGGTAGCCGCTCATCTGGTCGTCTCGCCTTCCGGGGTGGCGAAGCGCTCCGTCAGCGCGTCGAGTGTGGCCTGGGTCGTCGTCGCTCCACCGGGTGGGTCGGGGAGCTGCACGGGGCCGTGCTCGCGGCTCGGCAACAGGATCGTGGCATGACCCGGGGTCGTGGTCTCGCCCCGTTGGTTCTCGCCCCAGATGTCGAGCGCAACCGCGGGGCGATTGCCCTGGGCGAGGAACCGGTCGGTGATGCGGCCGCGCATCCAGTGCGTGTCGCCGACGTAGTTGAACCGCCGGAACTCACAGTCGAGCTTCCACAGCCAGCCGTCGTCACCCATCCAGTCGGTGCACAAGTGGATGAGCCACGTCTCGCGCATCCGTCCGTAGTCGTAGCTCGCGGGGTTGCCGGCGCGCCGTGCCCACTCGGGATCCCAGTGGACGCGCTGCTGGACGTCGGGGATGTTGAGGTCGTCCGGGCGGAAGAACCGCGGCATGCGCCGGCGCTGCTGGTATCCGAGCCGTAATGCCTTCACGCCGTAGAGCCCCATCCCCATCCCGACGTGCCAGCAGACCATGTCGGTCACGCGCAGGGGGCCCTTCACGAGCGGGCCGACCTCGTCACCCACGGCCACGTCCTCCCAGTACCGGGGCTCGAGGCCGCGACGCGCATCCGGTTCGGCGGCGTACGCCGCGTCGATGCGGGCGAGCTCCTCGTCGGTGTAGGGCCGGATCTCGGTGTCGTCGTACTTGCTGCGCGCCGCGGCGCGGGTGCGCTCGGTACGGATCATGAGCCGGTATTGGGCCGACAGGACCGGCCCGCCGCGCGCTGCGAACACCTCGGCGCTCCACTCGTGGATGGCCCGCGCCGCGAAGTCGCTGCGCTTGTCGTGGGCCCCGACGAGCGCGTTGCGGCGGGTCACGCGCATCCCGGGGCGCAGCGGTGACCACCATTCGCGGAAGCTGCCCGAGTAGAACGCGTGCGCACCACGGATCGGGTCGCCGCGCATGAGCTCCCGGGTCGCGGGGTCGAGCTCGACGATCTCGTCCTCGCCAATGAGCGTGTCGCCGCCCACGAGGTGCGGGGGCGCGATCGGTCCGCCCCATCGGCTTCTGTCCGCGTGATCCGGATCACACCACAGTGGGTTGTCGTCGCCGTAGGCCTCGGCGACATGGCGGAAGGTGTCCTCGTTCGGGAACCGGTAGTGCGGGGGCTGGGTGTGAGGGTGAGCGAGCCCGATGCGGGCCCGGAGCCTCGCGACGCCCTCGTCGGTGATCGCCGCCTTCTCCGCCGCCTCCGTCTCGGGACCCACGTCCGCATCCTCTCGCACCGGTCCACCCGCCCGCGTCTTCTCGAGGGGAGGCTCAGGGGAATAAACGATCGTTCGACCGCCGGGTATTGTAGGAACTCCGCCATGGTCGCTGTCAGCTCGCCGCGTCTCGCGCTCGACCGCACCTCCCCCGCGGAGGAGGTGCGCTCGTGTGTCGAAGCCTGGGTGCAGGAGTACGTGCCTGGCCCGTGGCGTGACGCTGCGGCCGGTGGCCGGGCCGCGGTCCGCGCCGTGCGCTCTCGGGCCGACTATGAGGCGTGGTACTCGACGTTCGCCGACTCGGGTCTCGTCGTGGCGAACTGGCCGCGGGCCTACGGCGGGCTGGACCTCGAGCCGGCTCAGGCCCAGGTGGTCGGTGAGGTGCTCGCGCCGCTCAACCTCGGGCGCCTCAATCCCCTCGGGCTCAACAACACCGCGCCCGCGCTCTTCGCGTACGGCACCGAGGAACAGCGTCGGCGGTTCCTGCCGCCGCTGGTCCGCAACGAGGAACGCTGGTGCCAACTCTTCAGCGAACCCGGCGCCGGTTCCGACCTGGCGTCGCTTGCCACCCGGGCGGTGCGTGACGGCGACGAGTGGGTGTTGTCAGGCCAGAAGGTGTGGAGCACCTGGGCGCACCGCTCGGAGCTCGCGGTCTGCCTCGCGCGCACGAATCCCGACGTGCCCAAGCGGCGCGGGATCACCTACTTCCTCGTCGACCTCGCCAGTCCGGGTGTCGACGTGCGGCCGCTGCGCCACATCGGCGGCGAGGTCGATTTCAACGAGGTGTTCCTCGACGAGGTGCGCGTCCCCGACTCGTGGCGCGTCGGCGACGTCGATGACGGATGGCGGGTGGCCGGCGCGACGCTCGCGGGTGAGCGCCAGATGGTCGCGGGCACCGGGTCGGGTGGGGTCGATCGCATCGGCGGTGCGGGCAGCGAGCGTCTCGTGCGCGTCGCTCGAGACCACGACCGGTGGGACGATCCGCTCATTCGCCAGGCGGTCATGGGCGTGTACTCCGAGGAGCGGATTCGCGCCTGGACGAACCAGCGGGTGCGCGCCACCGTCAAGGCCGGTGGCCACCCGGGCCCGGCGGCGTCGATCGGCAAGATCCACCAAGGTGAGTTGAACCAGCGCATCCAGCTTCTGGCCGCGGACCTCCTCGGGCCGGCGGCGGCCGCGTGGCCGGCCCCCGGTCCCGGCGAGGCGTGGTCGGTTGCGATCCCGTTCGAGGTTCAGGGCATGTTGCGCAGCCGCGCCAACACCATCGAGGGTGGCACCAGCGAGGTGAACCGCAACATCGTCGGTGAAAGGGTGCTCGGGTTGGCTCGCGAGCCCGACCCGTGGCGTGACGCCGCGTGGCAGGAGGTTCCACGGTGAGGCGAGTGCCGAGAGCGGGGGAGGCAAGGCGAGCGCCGGTTCCCGAGGTGTGTTGTTGTCGCGAAGCGAGCCGGGGCCCGAGCGGCCCGGCGCCGCAGGCGCCAGGAGCGGAGAGATCGTGAGCTACGAGTTCTTGAAGGTCGAACGGAACGGGCCGGTCGGGTGGTTGATCAACAACCGTCCTGATCAGCTCAACGCGATGAACGCGGCGATGCGGGACGAGTTTGCCGACGCGTGGATCGAGCTGGACCGCGATCCCGCCGTCCGGGTGATCGTGCACACCGGCGAGGGGCGAGCGTTCCAGACCGGTGTCGACGTGACCGAGCTCGCCGGTGACGGGTTGGGCATGGAGCGTTACCGCGACTCCGTCGTCAACTTCGACCTGCACTTCACCGCGTGGCACCAACGCGTCTGGAAGCCCGTGATCACCGCGGTGAACGGTATCTGCGCGGGTGGCGGCTTCCACTGGGTAGCCGACGCCGACATCGTGATCGCGGCGAGCGACGCGCAGTTCTTCGACCCGCACACCTCGGTTGGTCAGGTCGTGTCGATCGAGGCGATCGGTCTGATCCGCAAGATGCCGGTCGAGGCGGTGATGCGGATGGCGCTCCTCGGCAAGTACGAGCGAATGCCCGCGGCGAGGGCCTACGAGCTCGGCATGCTCAGCGAGATCGTCGACCCGCCCGAGCGACTGCGCGAACGCGCGCAGGAGCTGGCAGAGTTGATCGCCCGTAACTCGCCCGCGGCCATGGCCGCTACGAAGAAGGCCCTGTGGGAAGCGTTGGAGCTCGGTCTCACCGACGCGTGCCGGGCCGGCGCGCAGCACCTCGCCGGTCTGTGGGGACATCCCGACCAGGAGGAGGGGCCGCGCGCCTTCGCCGAGAAGCGCGAACCCCGCTGGGCGCCGCTCGTCCGCGACGCCGACGGATGAATCTCGCGGCTCTGCTCACCGACCACCCCTTCGCCGAAGACGAGCCGCTGCTCTTCGGGGCTGACGAGACCCTCACCGCCGGGGAGGCACGAGCCGAAGCGGCCGCCCTCGCGGCCGACCTGCGATCCCACGGTGTGCACCCCGGCCACGCGGTGGCGGTCCAGCTTCCGAACGGGCCTCGGGTCATCGTGGCGATGGCGGCGGTCTGGCTGGCCGGCGCGATTCTTGTTCCGGTCAACCCACGCCTTCCCGCAGCCGAGGTCGACGCGGTCCTCGACGCAACCCATCCCGGTCTGTTCCTCGACGCTTCGGGCGTGACCAGCCGGTCCTCGCCGGCCGCGTACGAGCCGGGGGTCGCGTTCGTCACCTGGACGTCGGGCACCACCGGGCGGCCCAAGGCGATCCTGCACACCCACGACGCCTACCTCGAGCTGCTCGACCGGGTCCTGGGCCCGCTGCGCGCGGGATCCACCGACTCTGCGAAGCGACCGACACCGAATCTGATCCCGGTGTCGCTCGCGCTCAACGCGGGCATCTACAACGCGCTGTTCGGCCTCCGTGCCGGGGCCTCATTGGTGATCATGGATCGTTTCGAGCCCGCTGGCTTCGCCGCCTTGGTGGCGCGCCACCAAGTCCACTCGACGGTGCTGGCCCCCGCCGCGATCACCACGCTCGCCGACGATCCCGACGTCACCGACCTCGCGCCGTTGCGGTACGTGCGTAGCATCACCGCCCCGCTCTCACCGCTCGCGGCGGTGCGGTTCTCCGCCAAGTTCGGTGTGACGGTGCTCAACGGCTACGGCCAGGCCGAGATCGGCGAGGTGATCGGTTGGACCGCGGCCGACGCTCGTGCCCATCCGGACAAGATCGGCGCGGTCGGTCGGCCGCATCCGGGCGTCGACGTGAAGCTCGCGCCGGACGGCGAGCTGTTGGTGCGTCCGCCCCGTCGTGCCGTCGGCTACGCCGGGGGAGAGGACTTGCACGACCGGGTCGACGAGGCCGGTTTCGTGCGCACTGGTGACCTCGCCCGGATCGACGACGACGGCTTCGTGTGGATCGAGGGCCGCCTCGGTGACGTCATCAACCGTGGCGGCAACAAGGTGTTCCCCGAACAGGTGGAGGAAGTGCTGCGCCTGGTCCCCGGGGTGGCCGATGTCGCGGTGGTGGGTGTGGCCGACGAGCGACTCGGGGAGGTCCCGGTCGCGTTCGTGGTCGGCACCCCGGCGCCCGCCGACGTCGAGCGCGTGTGTCGCGAGCACCTCGTGGCGTACAAGGTGCCGGTCGATGTCGTGTCGGTCGATCGGCTCCCGCGCAGCGAGGTGGGCAAGGTCCTGCGCCGCGAGCTCGTCGCTCGGTACTCCGCGTCGGCGTGATCGGCCTGAGTGACGGGTTCGCTACGCGGCGGCGGTGTCGAGCGACTGCACGGCGTGGGCGAGGGAGTCCTCCCAGGCCCAGTCCTGCTCGAAGTGGCGGTTGGTCTCGGTCATGATGTCGTACTCCCACCACAGGGCGTAGATCCCGCACGTCACGAGCGTGACGACGATCCGCCCCACGTAGTTGTGCGCGGTGTGGAGGTGCTCGGCGTCCGGAGTGATGAGCGTTGCGCCCAGTGCGCCGTAGATCTGTGTGAGCTCGAACTCGGCGCCGCCCTCCGCGTGCTCGCGCTTGACCAGGTCGCCGTCCAACAGGATGTACAGCACGATCTGCGCGATGCCGCTCGCGACGAACGCGAGCACGGTCCACACGACCGGATCGCGAAACTCCGTCGTCATCTGGCGCAGCGTCGCGAGGTGAGTGGCGACGCGCTCGAAGTTCCCTCGGAGCTCGTCCTCCAGGCCGCGCGCCTCGACCTGCTGCCACGCGAACGTGTTGGCCGCCTCGAGCTCCTCGAGCCGACGGATTCCGTGGTCCCGAGAGCGGCGGGCCAGTTGGTAGACGACGTAGAAGCCGAAGACCCCGCACGTGAGGATGGTCCAACCGAGCGCGGTCCAGAAGTTGAAGATGTAGTCGGTCTCGTTGCGCCGCTGGTACGCCATCCGAACCGTGTCCGCCGCGCTGGGTGTCGGCGCGGCGACGGCCGGCAGACCGGCCGCGGGGGTCGCGGGTACCGGAGGCGCCGCCGCGGGTGGCGCCGGTACGGGAGGCGCGGACGGCGGTTCCGGAGGAACCGAGGGCGGCGGAGGCGGCGACTGGGCCGGAGGCTCGGGGGGGTCCGTCGGATCAGGTGGCTCGGTCACAAGACACGACGTTACCCAGTCGTGGGGCGTGCTCGTTGCTCCTCGGCGCGGCGCGGGCGAGTATGGGTGCCATGAGCCCTGCTGCCCACGACTACACACCCGGACCCGACGACCGTTTCACGTTCGGGCTCTGGACCGTCGGGAACCGAGGTCGTGATCCCTTCGGCGACGCGACCCGCCCACCCCTCGATCCCGTCGACACCGTCAGCCACCTCGCCGAGCTGGGCGCGTACGGGGTGAACTTCCACGACGACGACCTGGTCCCTCCGGGGTCGTCGGCGAGCGAGCGCGATGCCATCGTCAAGCGGTTCCGCGCCGCGCTCGACGACACCGGCATGCGCGTGCCCATGGCCACGTGCAACCTCTTCTATCAGCCGGTGTTCAAAGACGGCGCGTTCACGGCCAACGATCCCGCGGTGCGGCGCTACGCCCTGGCCAAGACGATCGACGCGATCGATCTCGGCGTCGAGCTCGGTGCCTCCTTGTACGTGATGTGGGGCGGGCGCGAGGGCGTCGAGTGCGACGCGGCCAAGGACATCCCCGCGGCACTGGACTGCTACGCCGAAGCAGTGAACGCGGTGTGCGAGTACATCCGCGATCGCGGCTACGACCTCGAGGTCGCGCTCGAGCCCAAACCGAACGAGCCGCGCGGTGACATCCTCCTGCCGACCGTCGGTCACGCTCTTGCCTTCATCAACGAGCTCGACCACTCAGAGATGGTTGGCCTCAACCCGGAGTTCGCCCACGAGACGATGTCGGGCCTGAGCTTTCACCACGCGGTGGCCCAAGCGCTCTGGCACGACAAGCTCTTCCACGTCGACCTGAATGCTCAGCGGATCGGCAAGTACGACCAGGACTTCCGCTTCGGCTCCGAGGGCGTTCGCGACGCGTTCTACGTCGTCAAGCTGCTCGAAGAGGCCGAATGGGATGGCATGCGGCACTTCGATGCGCATCCCTACCGCACCGAGGACGCCGACGGCGTGTGGGATTTCGCGCGCGGCTGTATCCGGACCTATCTCATCCTGCGGGCGAAGGCCGAGCGATTCGCCGAGGACGTCGAGATCCAAGCTGCGCTCGAACAGGCCCGGGCGGAGGGGCTGACCGAACGGACGTTGCCCGACGGACCGACCCCCGAGGCCTTTGGTCGCCTGCGAGCTGAGACGTTCGACCTCGACGAGCTCGGGGCGCGCGGGTACGGCCACGAACGCCTTGACCAGCTCGTCACCGAGCTGTTGCTCGGCGTCCGGTGACCCCGACACCCGAAACATCCCGTTGGTGCGATACCCGTCGCTCTGCGACGGCTATCGCACCAACGGGTGCTCGGTAGGCGCGGGAGCGGATGGTGTCGTTGGTGATGGGGGTCGACTCGTCGACCCAGTCCACGAAGGTCGAGGTGCGCGACGCCGACGATGGCGCGCTCGTCGCCACCGGCCGGGCGCCGCACCCGGCGGTGAACCCGCCGGTCAGCGAACAGGATCCCGAGGCCTGGTGGGACGCGCTGGGCGCGGCGCGAGCCGCCGCGGGCCACGCTGACGACATCGTCGCCATCTCGATCGCGGCGCAACAGCACGGCCTCGTCGTTCTCGACGAGGCGGGTCGGGTGATCCGCCCGGCCAAGCTCTGGAACGACACCGAATCCGCGCCGGACGCGAGCTGGCTCCTCGATCAGCTCAGCGAAGGTGCGTCGGCGTGGGCCGCGGCCTGCGGGTCGGTGCCGGTGGCCGCGTTCACGATCACCAAGCTGTCATGGCTGCACCGAAAAGAGCCGGACGCGTTCGCGCGCATCGCGCGCGTCGGTCTGCCCCACGACTGGCTGGCGTGGCGGCTGAGCGGCGAGTGGGCCACCGACCGCGGTGACGCCTCGGGCACCGGCTACTGGTCGCCGTCGGAGGGACGGTGGCGCCCCGAGCTGCTCGAGATCATCGACGCCGACACCGACTGGGCAGCCGCCCTGCCGCGGGTGGCCGGACCCGACGAGGCGACCGGCACGGGCGACAACATGGCCGCCGCGTTGGGCGCGGCCCTGGCACCCGGCGACGTCGGCGTCTCGCTCGGCACGTCGGGAACGGTGTTAGCGCTCAGCGAGCGCCCCACTGCCGACGCGTCCGGCATCGTGGCCGGGTTTGCCGACGCCACGGGCCGCTTCCTCCCGTTGGTGTGCACACTCAACGCCACCAAGGTCACCGACGCGATCGCGCGACTCCTCGGAGTCGACCTCGCCACGCTCGACGCGCTCGCACTCTCGGCTCCGGCGAGCGCGAACCGGTCGGCCGCCTCTGCGCTCACCCTCGTTCCGTATCTCGACGGCGAGCGCACGCCGAACCGGCCTGATGCCCGGGGCACGCTGTCGGGCATCGGATCGGACGTGACCCGCGAGGACCTGGCACGCGCCGGTTTCGACGGCGTGGTGTGTGGGTTGCTCGACGGAATGGATGCGCTCGGTGCCGCGGGCATCGACACCGAGAGCGGGCGGCTGCTCCTCTGCGGCGGCGGGGCTCGATCGCCGGCGTACCGCCAGGCCCTGGCGGATCTGGCCCAGCGTGCGGTCACCGTGGTCGACGACGCCGAGGAGCTCGTCGCACGCGGCGCCGCGATCCAGGCCGCGGCACGCCACCACGGCTGTGCGATCAACGCGGTGCAAGCCGGGTGGTCGTCGAGGTCGGAGACAACGGTCGAACCGGCCCAGTCCCAGGACTTCGCCGACGCGCGCCGTGCCGCCTACGCCGCGGCGCGCGGCTGAGCTCGGGCGCTGCCGCGCCCCCGTCCGCCGAGGCCGCACCGCGACCGTGTCTTCCCGCGCTACTGCTCGGCGGCTCGGGCGCGCCGGTGGCGGTGCCAGCGCAGGCCGCCGTCGAGCGCGGCCAGGATCGTGTCGTTGTCCTTCGAGATCCGGTCGTGCACGTAGCGTTCGAGCCCGAGACGGCGCATCCACGGGTTGAACGCCCAGTAGCGCTCCTCGAAGTGGACGCGGGTGCGACCGTCGCCGAGGTCCTCGAGTCGAATACGCCCCTCGGCGCGTGACCACAGGGGCTTGCCGATCGCGTCGTACTTCCAGCTCTCGTACCGCTTCACCTCGGTCAGCCACTCCCAGCTCTGGCCGACCCCGCCCGAACCCAGGAACTTCGGAACCGGAAACGTGCAGTGCCGGACGAGTCCCTCGCCGATCTCGTCGCCGGGGTGGAGGATGTCGATGCGGGCGAGCTTGCCCTGCGGCCGGTCGGCCTCCCGATACCAGAAGAGCTCCCAGACCTCGGTGACCGGAGCGTCGAGATCGACGGAGAAACGGTGTTCCTGCATCGCGGCACCCTACGAGAACCGCGTCCGGGGTCGCGTCGGGTGCGTGGCCGCTCGGCCCGTGCCGCCGCGGCGCCGGCTCTGGTCGGGCGGTACGGTGGCGCCGTGGCCCGGACCTTGGTCGAGCTCGACCCGCTGTTCGGTGACGGCGGCGAGGCGATGATCGGTGTTGCCGAGCGGTTCGGCCGATACGGCATGTACTCCCAAGAGCATGTCGATTCCGAGATCGGCCGCGGCCTCACCCAGCGCCACGACGCGGTGTTGCACCATCTCCGAACCGGGGGCCACCGTCGCCGTGAGGAGCCGGTCGCCAAGCTCGCAGCGCGGACGAACTACTTCCGTGAGGAGTACGCGTACGGCACGCGGCCGCTGGTCGAAGGGATCGAGCCCTTTCTCTTCCACGAAGGCTTCGTCGAAGCCGCCCGGGTCGTCCACGGGCGTCCCGTCATCGAGCCGGCGATCGTCTTCGCGAACCTCATGATCCCCGGCCAGGAGCTCGTGGTGCACACCGACGTCCCCGAGTTCCGGGGCGCGAACCGCAAGCGGCACCCGCAATGGCTCCTCGTCGCGATGCGGCACTCCGGGCTCTTCGAAGACTGGCGGATGCCGATCGCCACCGGGGTCGCGTGGTTCCACGACGCGCACGGCGGCGGGTTCGCCTACTGGCCGGACGGTGCGACCGAGCCGGGCGCTATCCGCAAGGTCACCGCCGACTCCGCGCTCGTGCTCGATACCGACACGGTCTTCCATGGGGTCGAGCCCGTCGACGCGCCGAACGACGACATCGCACCGCTGGAACCGGGTATGACCCTGGAGTTCGATGCCGACCGTCGCTGGGTTCTGCGCGACGGTGAGGTCGACGTTGCCGAGTACGAGTGGGAGCAGTTGCGATTCTCGGTGAGCTGGAAGGCCTACTGCTTTGCCGACACGGCCGAGCGCGACGCGTGGCACGACCACACCGAGGATCTCGACCTGGACGCCACCATGGCCAGGCTCGTGGACGACCTCCGCGCGCGTGGTCGCATCGACGGCGACGTCCCGTCGACGCGCGACCTCGCGCTGGCGATCATCGACGAGTACATCGACTTTCCCGCTCCTGGCGCCTGACGGCGCTAGCCGCGCTGGGACTCGAGGTTGCGGTTCTTCCACTGCGCCTTGAGGTAGTCGCGGTTCAACAGGGCGATGAAGTCGATCTCGATGCCCTTGGGGCAGGCCTTCTCGCACTCGCCGTGGTTCGTGCAGGAGCCGAAGTACTCCTCCATCGTGTCCACCATGTTCTGGACGCGCGTCCAGCGTTCCGGCTGGCCCTGGGGCAGAAGGTTGAGGTGGGCCACCTTCGCGGCGGTGAAGAGCTGGGCTGCGCTGTTCGGACAGGCGGCGACGCACGCTCCACAACCGATACACGCGGCCGCGTCCATCGCGGCGTCGGCGACGGGCTTGGGCACCAGGATGAGGTTGGCGTCCGGCGCGCTGCCGGTGGGCGCGGAGATGTAGCCGCCGGCCTCGATGATGTGATCGAGGGTCGTCCGGTCGGTCAGGAGGTCACGAATGATCGGGAAGGCCGCGGCCCGCCACGGCTCGACGGTGATCTCTTCACCGTCGGCGAACTTCCGCATGTGGAGCTGGCACGTGGCCGTACCCCGCGACGGTCCGTGGGCCTGGCCGTTGATCATCATGGAACAGGACCCGCAGATCCCCTCGCGACAGTCGTGGTCGAACGCCACGGGCTCGCGGCCCTCGGCCGCGAGCCGCTCGTTCAAGACGTCGAACATCTCGAGGAACGACATGTCGGGACTGATGTCCGCCATGTCGTGTTCCTCGAACGAGCCGGGAACGTCCGGTCCAGCCTGGCGCCACACGCGCAGCTTGAGATGCATCGACGACCCCCTACTTGTAGCTGCGCTGGGCGAGCTGGACGTTGTCGAAGGACAGCGGCTCCTTGTGGAGCACGGGCGGCGATCCGACGCCTTGGAACTCCCACGCGCCCACGTACGCGAAGTCCTCGTCGTCGCGGAGCGCCTCGCCCTCTTCGGTCTGATGCTCCACGCGGAAGTGACCGCCGCAGCTCTCTTCGCGGTGGCGCGCGTCGAGGCACATCAGCTCGGCGAACTCGAGGAAGTCCGACACGCGCCCGGCTCTCTCGAGTGACTGGTTCATCGACTCGTCGTCGCCGAGGACACGCACATCGCGGTGGAACTCCTCGCGCAGGGCCGGGATATCAGCCAGCGCCTTGTCGAGGGTCTCCTTGCTCCGGGCCATGCCGCAGTTGTCCCACACGATCTTGCCGAGCTCCCGGTGGAACCAGTCGACCGAGCGGGAGCCGTTCGTGGACAGCAGGCGCTTGATGTCGTCGCCGACGTTCGCTTCCGCCTCGGCGAACACCGGCTCGTCACTCCCGAGCGGTGAGGTGCCGAGCAGCGGCGCGAGGTAGTTCCCGATCGTGTAGGGAAGCACGAAGTAGCCGTCGGCGAGGCCCTGCATGAGGGCGCTGGCGCCGAGCCGGTTCGCGCCGTGGTCGGAGAAGTTGGCCTCACCGAGCACGAAGAGCCCGGGGATGTTGCTCGACAGGTCGTAGTCGACCCACATCCCACCCATCGTGTAATGCACAGCCGGGAAGATCCGCATGGGGACGCGGAACGGATCCTCGTCGGTGATCCGCTCGTACATCTCGAAGAGGTTGCCGTAGCGCTCGTCGATGGCGTCGCGGCCGAGGCGCTGGATGGACTCCGAAAAGTCGAGGTACACGCCGTTGCGCAGTGGCCCGACCCCGCGGTCCGCGTCGACCTCGCGTTTGATGGCCCGTGACGCGACGTCGCGCGGCACGAGGTTGCCGAATGCCGGGTAGCGCCGCTCGAGGAAGAAGTCGCGCTCGGCATTGGGGATCCCATCCGGGCGGCGCGCGTCGCCGGCATCCTGCGGTATCCAGACGCGCCCGTCGTTGCGAAGCGACTCGCTCATCAGTGTGAGCTTCGACTGGAACTCGTCGCTCGCGGGGATGCAGGTCGGGTGGATCTGGGTGAAGCACGGGTTGGCGAAGAGCGCGCCCTTCTTGTGGGCCCGCCACGCCGCAGTCGCGTTGGATGCCTTGGCGTTGGTCGAGAGGTAGAAGACGTTGCTGTAGCCGCCGGTCGCGAGCACAACGGCGTGGGCGGAGAAGGACCGGACCTCGCCCGTGACGAGGTCACGAGCGACCACACCGACGGCGCGCCCTTCGTGGGTGACGAGCTCGAGCATCTCGGTCCGGCGGTGGAGCGTGACCGTGCCGAGATGTACTTGGCGCATCAGGGCCGAGTACGCACCCAACAGGAGCTGCTGGCCGGTCTGGCCCCGCGCGTAGAACGTGCGTGACACCTGGGCGCCACCGAAGGACCGGTTGTCGAGCAGACCGCCGTACTCGCGAGCGAAGGGGACGCCTTGGGCGGCGCACTGGTCGATGATGTCGACGCTGACCTCCGCGAGCCGATGCACGTTGGCCTCGCGGGAGCGGTAGTCGCCGCCCTTCACCGTGTCGTAGAACAACCGGTGCACGCTGTCGCCGTCGTTCTTGTAGTTCTTGGCCGCGTTGATCCCACCTTGCGCGGCGATGCTGTGCGCGCGTCGCGGCGAGTCGTGGAACGTGAGCAGCGTCACCTGGTACCCGAGCTCACCGAGGCTCGCGGCCGCCGACGCTCCCGCGAGGCCGCTCCCGACGACGATGACCTCGAACTTGCGCTTGTTGGCCGGGTTCACCAGCTTCATGTCGAACTTGTGGTCCGACCACTTGGTCTCGATCGGGCCGTCAGGCACCCGGCCGTTCAGCGGTTCGGATGCGAGCTCATAGCCCCGCGTCACTTGACGACTCCCGTGACCACCATGAGCGGGAAGCTGACGTTGCCAATGGTGACGACCGCCGCGAGGCCGGCCGCGAAGTAGCGGCGCCAGAGATTGAAACGCGGGTTGTTCAGCCCGAGGCTCTGGAACATGGACCACGCGCCGTGGAAGATGTGCAGCCCCAACGCGAGGTTGGCGACGATGTAGAAGATCGCGACGGGCACGCGCTGGAAGCTGTGGACGATGTTGTCGTAGGTGTCACCGCGGACGAAGTCCGGGTTGGCGTTGCCCCACGTGAGATCCATGAGGTGGAAGATCACGAACAGGACGACGATCACGCCGGTCCAGCGCATCGTGCGCGACGCGAAGTTGGCCGCGATGTAGTCGCGATGGGACTGATACCGCACCGGCCGGGCTTTGCGGTTCAGTCGCGTCAGTGCGTACGCGGCATGGATGTGGAACACAACGGCCAGGAGCAGGCCGATGCGCATGATCCAGAGGAACGCAGTGGCCGGGAGAGCCGGTTCACCGATCGTGCGGAGCCACTCGGCGTAGTGGTCAAAGTCCTCCATGCCGAGATACAGCTTGAGGTTGCCGAGCATGTGGACCAGCACGTAGCCGAGCAGGGCGATGCCCGTGACGGCCATGACGGCTTTCTTGCCGAGCGCGGAGCGGTAGAAACCGACGAGGAAGGGGGTCGGGCGGGGCGGCCGGGGGATCGGCGGGCCGACATCGCGCGTCAACCGCGACGCGGCGGCGGCTCCCGGCTGCTGTTCCTCGGTGCTCACCTCGCCCATCGCGCCCTTTGCCGTCTTGGTCTCGCCCGTCCCGGAGGGCGACCGTGGTCGAACCTAGCCCGCTGCCCGGCGGGCGGGCGATGTGGGCCGATCGGCGTGCAGGTCTCCGCGCCTCGCCTCGGTCCGGCCCGCGGTGCCGGCGATCAGTGGTGCGGTGGTTGGTCGCGCGGGCCGCTTTCAGGTCCGCGACCCGCTGGTACTGTCGCCGAGTCGGAAGGGGACCGCATGAGTCGTCCGAGCACCCTCGGCGAGTTGCGAGCAAACGGCTGGGTGTCGAAGCCCGTCAAGGAAGAGGTGCGGGCCAACGCAGTGGCTCGCATCGCGGCCGCCGAGCCGCTCGTCGACGGGGTCATCGGCTACGAGGACACCGTGCTCCCGCAGCTCGAGAACGCGCTGCTCGCAGGCCACGACGTGATCTTTCTCGGCGAACGGGGTCAGGCCAAGACCAGGATGATCCGTTCGCTCACGGGTCTGCTCGACGAGTGGACGCCGACGGTCGCCGGCAGCGAGATCCTCGATGATCCATACCACCCCGTGTCGCAGCACGCCCGGCTCCTCGTCGCCGAACGGGGCGACGAGACCCCGCTCGAATGGGTGCACCGTGATCGCCGCTACGGCGAGAAGCTGGCGACGCCCGACACCTCGATCGCGGACCTGATCGGCGAGGTCGACCCGATCAAGGTGGCCGAAGGCCGTTATCTCGCCGACGAGCTGACGATCCATTACGGGCTGGTGCCGCGCACGAACCGGGGTATCTTCGCGATCAACGAGCTGCCCGACCTCGCCGAGCGGATCCAGGTCGGGCTCCTCAACGTCCTCGAGGAGCGTGACGTCCAGATCCGGGGCTACAAGATCCGCCTCCCGCTGGACCTCATGTTGGTGGCGACGGCCAACCCGGAGGACTACACCAACCGCGGGCGGATCATCACGCCGCTCAAGGACCGCTTCGGCGCGCAGATCCGTACGCACTATCCGCTCGACGTCGAGATCGAGATGGGCGTCATCGCCCAGGAAGCGGTTGTGCCGGCCGCCGAAGGCCGCTCGGTGAGCGTTCCCGAGTTCATGACCGAGATCGTCGCCGAGGTCAGCCAGCAGGCGCGACGGTCGCCGCACATCAACCAACGCTCGGGCGTGTCCGTGCGACTGTCGATCGCAAACTTCGAGACGATGATCGCGAACTCTCTGCGGCGAGCGTTGCGCAGCGGCGAGGACGAGGTCGTGCCGCGGGTGAGTGATCTCGACGCGCTCGTAGCGTCGACCGCGGGCAAGATCGAGATCGAGACGCTCGATGACGGCCGCGATGATCGGGTGCTCGAGCGGATTCTGCGGGCCTCGGTGCTCGAGGTGTTCCGCGCCCGAGTGCGTCCCGAGTCGCTCGGTGAGCTGGTCGTGGCATTCGACGACGGGAAGGTCGTACACGTCGGAGAAGACGTTCCTTCGACCGACTACGCCGGGTTGCTCGCGACGATGCCCGAGTTGCGTCGCGTGCTGGCTGAGCTGGAGGTCGGCGAGAC
>DASRPD010000036.1:0-50458 GCA_035646535.1 Acidimicrobiia bacterium | reverse complement strand
ACTCCCAGCCGAAGGCTTCGCGGAACACGTCGTCGGGCATGGTCATGAAGAAGGAGGAGTCGCTGATCTGACTGGCGTGCGCGGCCATCGCCGCCCGTTTCCGGGTGACGAACTCGCGAACGTCGACACCCGTGGTGATCTCGGCCTCGGGCGTGCCGAACGTGTCGATGTCGACGGGGTCGGGCATGTCGTCGGCGATGTCGGCGGCCTCGGCAGCTCGCGACTCGAACATGCGGCGCACGTGGTCACGGTTCGTCGTGGCTTCGTAGACCCGGGCGGTGCCGGCGAGCTCGGCCGCCCGCACGCCGACGCGGTGGACCTGGATGTGATCCGGGTGGCCGTAGCCACCGCGTTCGTCGTAGACGGTCAGCACGTCGGCGGTCTCGATACGCAGGATCTCGGCGAGTCGGGCTGCGGCCACGTCGACGTCGGCCGACCAGAACGCCTCGGCGGCGTCGTTCGTCGGCTCACCCATCATTCCCGAGTCGTGGTAACCGAGGAACTCGACGCGCGCGGCGCCGAGCGCCGCGGCGGAGCGCCGGGCCTCTTGGTCGCGGCGATCGCCGAGGGTCTCGCCCGGCGCCAGCACGTCGTCGTCGACCTCGCCGAGCTCACCGCGGGTCGCGAGCACGAGCACGACCCGGTGACCGTTCGCGGCGGCCTGGGCCATCACCCCGGCGGTGGTGATGGCCTCGTCGTCAGGATGGGCGTGGAAGCACACCAGCGTCGCGGGCATCGGGTCATTGTCACCCCTGGAGCCTCTCGCGTGAAAGCGCGCTGCCTGGTGGAGGGCGGAACCTGACGTTAGAGTCAGCTTCGATTCGGATCGTGGTTGCGTCGTTGACGGGGGGTCGAGATGCGGTTGACCGGAATTCGGGCTCGAGGGAGCGTACGGGTGATCGCGCTGCTGGCCGTGCTGGCCCTGGCCGCGGGGGCGTGTTCGAACGCCAAGGAGAAAGACTCGGGCTCGGGGGGCTCGGGCTCCGGCGGCGGCTCGACCGAGGTCATCGACCAGCCGGGCGTCACCGCCGACACGATCAGGGTCGGAGGTGTGGCCTCGATCACCAACCCACTCAACGCGCCCTACGGCGACATCTTCGAGGGTGTGAAGGCCTACTTCGCCATGGTGAACGCGAACGGGGGGATCGACGGCCGCGACCTCGAGGTCGTGTCCGAGCGTGACGACCAGATTGCCAACAACCTCCGTGAGGTCGAGGGCCTGCTGAGCCAGGACGACGTGTTCGCGGCGCTGGGCATGGCGACGATCTTCGACTTCAGCGGTGCCGATGCCCTCGCCGAGGCGGGCACCCCGACCTTCGGCTGGAACATCAACGAGGACTGGACCGGCAAGCCGAACCTGTTCGGCAACGTCGGCGCGCTCTGCATCGGCTGCACCGGCATCGAGCTGCCGTGGGTCGCCCAGGAGCTCGGGAAGACGAAGATCGGTGTGATGGCCTACGGCGTGGCCAACTCCAAGAGCTGCGCCGAGGGAATTCGCGACTCGTTCGAGGAGTTCCCGAGCGCCGAGATCGGGTTCTACAGCGACAGCCTCGCGTTCGGGACCGCGGACTTCAGCGTCGAGGTCGGCAAGATGAAGGACGCGGGCGTCGATTTCGTCACGACGTGCATGGATACCAACGCTGTGCTCTCGGTGGCCAAGGAGATGCGCCAGCAGGGTCTCGACGCCATCCAGTACCTGCCCAACGGCTATGACCAGGAGTTCATGGCGGCCAACGGCGAGTTCTTCGAGGGCTCGATCGTGCGGGTCCCGTTCGCGCCGTACGAGACGAAGCCGCGGCCCGAGGGGCTGCAGGAATACCTGCAGTGGATGAAAAAGCAGGGCATCACCCCCAACGAGTACACGACCTACGGCTGGATCAACGCCGCGATGTTCGTCGAGGGTCTGAAGGCCGCCGGGCCCGAGTTCACCCAGCAGAAGGTCGTGGACGCCCTCAACGAGATGACCGACGACACCGTCGGCGGCATCCTGGCCGGGATCGACTGGACGACCGAGCACGACGACACCATGCCGCCGGAGACCTGTGGTGCCTACGTGGTCGTGAAGGACGGCGAGTTCGTCAGCGAGTTCGTGCCCAAGGGCAAGGCGTTCGTGTGTCACCAACGCAGCGACGACCTCGCCGCGGACCCCACGTTCAAGTAGCGGGGCGCGAAGAGCCGACGACGACGGGATCGCCCACGTGACGGATCTGCTCACCTACGTCATCCAGGGGATCCCGTTCGGGTGCGTGTTCGCGCTCGTCGCGATCGGCCTCGTCCTCACGTACAAGACCAGCGGCGTCTTCAACCTGGCGTTCGGCGCGCAGGCCTTCCTCTCTGCCGCCGTCTACTACGACGTGCGGGTGCGCCACGCGTGGCCGATGGTCCCCGCCTTCGTCCTCGCGGTGCTCGTCGTCTCCCCGCTCGTCGGCCTGCTCCTCGAGCGCCTCATCTTCCGCCATCTCCGGACCGCCTCACCGGTCGCGAAGCTGGTTGCCGCGCTCGGGCTGCTCGTGGCCGTCCCCCAGATCGTCCAGATCTGGCTGGGCAAGGGGCCGACGTTCGGCATCGTGGGCGTGTGGTCGGACGACAACGCGCTGTACCGCTTCGGAGACTTCGTCGTCGACGGCCGGGAGATGGCGGTCTTCGTGTGCACCGCGGTCGGGGTCGTCGCGCTGTGGGCGCTGTTCCGCTTCGCTCCCGTCGGGCTGCGGATGCGGGCCGTGGTCGAGAGCCCGCGCATGACCGAGCTCGCCGGCGTGAATGCCGACCGCGTGAGCGCCTCGGCCTGGATGCTCTCGAGCTTCTTCGCCGGCCTGGCCGGCGTGCTCGTGGCGCCGTTCTACGCCTCGCTGTCGCCGACCGACTTCACCACGTTGCTCGTCGCGGCGATCGCGGCGGCGGCCTTCGCCCGGCTCACGAGCATCCCGCTCGCGCTCGTCGGGGGAATCCTGTTGGGCATCTCCCAGGGACTGATGGCGGGCTACCTGCCCCCGGCGAGCCTGCTCGCACGCAACCTGCGGCCGACGCTGCCGTTCCTCGCCCTCTTCCTGCTCCTGCTGTTCTGGCCGGGGTTGCGGACCGCGATCCAGAGCAAGGACCCGCTCGCCGGCGTCGACCCCCCACCCCTGCCGCCGGCCGCCGAGGAGCGCGGCCGCTTCCTCACCATTGGCACCCGAGTGTTCGGCGTTGCTGTCCTCGGCGTGCTCGTCGTGTGCTCGCTCACCGTGTTCAGCAGCTACTGGCTGCTGATCTTCACCCAGGCCGCCATCTTCGCCACGATCTTCCTGTCGATCACGGTCATCACCGGAATGGGCGGACAGGTCTCGCTCTCCCAGGCCACCTTCGCGGGCATCGGCGCGTTCGCCACCGCGCAGATCGTCGACACCTGGGGCCTCGGGGTGCTGCCGACCCTGCTCGTGGGCGCGGCGCTCGCGGCGGCGGTGGGGGCGCTGCTGGCGATCCCCGCCTTGCGCCTCGGTGGGGTGTTCCTCTCGCTCGCGACGCTGGCGTTCGCACTGATGTTCGAGAGCGTGTTCGTGCCTTTGGACTGGGTCGGCGGTGGCATTCGGCCCCTGCGGGTCCCGCGCCCGGCCGGTCTCAACGACGACAAGATGTTCTTCCTGTTCTGCGTGCTCGTGCTCGCGGCCGTGGCGGGGCTCGTCGTGCTCATCCGCAAGGGGACCACCGGCCGATTCCTCGACGCGTTGCGCGGGAGTGACGTCGCCGCCCAGTCGATCGGGATCAACCCTGCCCGGGCCCGCATCCTCGCGTTCGCGGTCTCGGCCGGGATCGCCGGACTCGGCGGTGGGCTGCTCGCCACGCAGAAGGGAATCGCGCAGCCGGCCGACTTCGGGTTCTTCTTCAGCCTCTTCTTCGTCGTCGTGGTCGTGACGCTCGGCGCGCGCACGGTCGAAGGCGCGATCAGCGCGGGCCTCGGGATCATGCTCATGCCCGAGATCCTCAAGTGGGCGGGTCTCTCCCCGTCGTGGCAGTTCGTGCTCTTCGGCCTCGGTGCCATCACCTACGCGCGTCATCCCGAGGGCGTGCTCGAGTCGAACAAGCGACGCTCGTTGGCGTTCGTCGAACGGCGCCTGCCGCGCCGGTGGCGCGGTCCCGGCGGCTCCGGCGCTCCGCCCGGCGCCGCGCCTGCCGCCGACGCCGGTGCGCTACCGCCGGTTGCCGCCGCGCACGTCCGCGGCGGTTCGATCGGGGACAAGTTGGGTGGGACCTGATGGCCCTCCTGGAGGCCGAGGGGATCACGAAGCACTTCGCCGGGATCACCGCGCTCGACGCAGTGTCGCTGACGGTGGAGCCGGGCGAGGCGGTCGGGCTCATCGGTCCGAACGGCGCGGGAAAGACGACGTTCTTCAACTGCCTCCTCGGGATCCTGCGTCCGGACGGCGGCACGGTCACGTTGGCGGGTCGCGACATCACGCGTCTGCCCACCTACCGGCGGGCGCGGCTGGGGTTCGGTCGAACGTTCCAGCGCATGGAGCTGTTCGCCGGGATGACCGTGCGCGACCATCTGCTCGTCGCCGAGCGGTCGCGCCTCGGTACCGGCCGCTTCTGGAAGGACCTGCTCAACCTCTCCCGTCCGACGGCATCCGAGCAGGAACGCGCGGAACACACCCTCGAGCTCCTCGGTCTCGCGGACGTCGCCGACAGGCCCGTCGAGGCGCTCACCCTCGGGCGAGGCAGGCTCGTCGAGGTGGGCCGCGCCCTGATGACCGAACCCAAGCTGCTGCTGCTCGACGAGCCGTCGTCCGGGCTCGACGCGCACGAGACCGAGGCGCTAGCGGTGACCTTGCGCGACGTGCAGGCGGCCCGCGGCACCGCAGTGCTCCTCGTGGAGCACGACGTCGAGTTCGTGCGCACGTTCGCCACCCGACTGTACGTGCTCGACTTCGGCACGCTCATCGCGCAGGGCACGACCACGGAGGTGCTCACGGCCGACACCGTGCGCCGTGCCTACCTCGGGGAGACGGTGTGAGCGCCAAAGGCGCAGGAATGCCACCCCTGTCCGCTCCCGACGCGTCGGCGCCGCTGCTCGAGCTTCGGGCGGTCGAGGCGTCCTACGGTCCGTTCCGCGCGCTGTTCGGGGTCTCACTCGAGATCCACGAGGGCAAGGTGCTCGCGCTCCTCGGGTCCAACGGCGCGGGCAAGACGACGGTGGCACGCGTGTGTACCGGCCTCGTGCATCCGACCGCAGGCGGGGTGCTCCTCGGGGGCGTGCGGATCGACGAGCTCCGACCATTCCGCATCGCCCGGCTCGGGGTGGTGCACGCGCCGGAGGGACGCTCGGTCTTCGCGACGCTCTCCGTCGAGGAGAACCTCGTCCTCTCGTTCCGGCGCGAGTTCGGCCGTTCGGGCGTCGCCCCGGCGCTCGCGCGCGCCTACGAGCTGTTCCCGCGCCTCGGCGAACGGCGTAAGCAGGTCGCGGGCACCCTCTCGGGCGGCGAGCAGCGGATGCTGTCGCTCGCGCGCGTCCTCGTGCACCCGCCCCGTCTGTTGATCGCGGATGAGCTGTCGCTCGGTCTCGCACCGATCGTCGTCGACGAGGTGTACCGCACGCTCGAGACCGTGCGCGATGCGGGGACGACCCTGCTCATCGTGGAGCAGTACGTGGGCCACGCGCTCGCGATCGCCGACGAGGTCGCGGTGCTCACCAAGGGCGTTGTCGCGCATCGCGGCCCCGCCGGAGACGCCGACGAGCTCGCGGAGTGGCTGCTACCTCAGGCCTGAGCGCCGTCGGAGTGCGCGGGGACGGCCGTGCCGAAGAGTGAGCGGTGCGTGACCGCGGCCAGCGTGTCCACCATCGCCGCGTCGTCGAGCTTCACCTGGTCGGTGAGCACGTAGTAGTTGAGCCGCTCGATCATCGCGACGAGCGCGAGCGCGGCGACGCGCGCGTCGATCCCGGTCGGGGCGACGTCGCGGATGCGGTGAAGCAGCTCGCGGGTGATCTCGGCCAGGGTGTCGGTACCGAGGCGGCCGAACTCACTGCCGCCGATCTCGGCCTCGGTCCACGCACGGATGATCGCGCCGGAGCCCCGGTACAGCGCCACGAAATCCCGCAGCCACTCGGTCAGCTGCGCCGCGGCCTTCTCCGTCGGGTCGAGCGGAGGGAGCCGCTTGGCCAGGGCGGTCATCTCGTCGGCCGCATCGGCCGCGAGGGCACCGAACAGCTCTTCCTTGTTGGCGAAGTACAGGTAGAAGGTGCCGTGCGATGTCTTGGCCAGGGCCACGATGTCATCGACCCGTGCCGCGTGGTAGCCGCGGGACGCGAACACCTCGACCCCCGCCTCGAGCAGGCTCGCACGCGTGCGCTCGCCCCGGGATCGCCGTCCCGCATTGGCCGGCGTGCGTCCGGAAGATCCCGGCCGCGTCCGGGACCCGTCGTTCGACCCCACCATCGCGAGGAGGCTAGAACAACCTGACACACGTGTCACGGACGCGGTCGCGTCCGGGCACGGGAGACCGAGAACCGTGTACCGATGACGGGAGAACGACATGGGGGCCGTGCAGTCGATCGGCGTCGGCGATGAAGCGCCGCCGCTGGTGGTGGAGAACCTCACCCGAACGCAGTTCGTGCGCTACGCCGGGGCTTCGGGCGACTTCAACCCGATGCATCATGACGACACGATCGCCACCCAGGCCGGCAGCCCGTCGGTGTTCGGTCACGGGATGCTGACCGCCGGACTCATGGCCCGGGTGGTGAAGGACTGGCTCGGACCGGAGTCACTCCGACGCTTCCAGGTACGGTTCGCCAAACAGGTGTGGCCGGGTGAGTCGCTGACGTTCACCGCCAAGGTGACCGCTGTCCACGATGAGGCCGTCGACCTCGAGTTGCAGGCGACGAATGTCGACGGTGAAGTGAAGCTGACCGGGACCGCGACGGCCGCGGTCTGACCACTCGAGCGCGAAGGAGCCAGAGCACACCGATGGGAGTCCTGGACGGCAAGGTGGCCGTGATCACCGGCTCAGGCCGGGGGATCGGGCGCGAGTTCGCGCTGAGCATGGCCGGCGAGGGAGCGAAGGTCGTCGTCAACGATGTCGGCGTCTCGCTCGACGGGCAGGGAACCGGCGACGACCCGGCCCACCAGGTGTGCGAAGAGATCAAGGCGAGCGGCGGAGCAGCGGTCCCGAGCTACGAATCCGTGACTGAGTTCGATGCCGCGGAACGGATCATCGCCACCGCGCTCGACGCCTTCGGCACGGTGGACATCCTCGTGAACAACGCGGGGATCGTGCGCGACCGCTCCCTGCTCAAGATGGCCGAAGAGGACTTCGACGCGGTCGTGGCCGTCCACATGAAAGGCGCGTTCAACTGCACCCGCCATGCGGCGCCGATCATGAAGGAAGCCGGCTACGGGCGGATCATCAACATCACGTCCTCGGCAGGAATTCGCGGGAACTTCGGTCAGACGAACTACGGCGCCGCCAAGGCCGCGCTCATGGGGATGACCTTCATCTGGTCGATCGAGCTGGGCCGGTACGGGATCACCGTCAACGCGATGGCGCCGGCCGGCGCGACCCGCATGACCGCTTCGCTGTTCGAGCGGACCGGTACCGAGCCGCCTCCCGAGGCGAACCCCGCGCTCAACGCCCCGCTCGTCACCTACCTCGCTTCAGAGGGAGCTGCCCACGTCAACGGTCAGATCCTCGGCCGGACGGACTTCGCGTACACGATCTTCCAACACCCCAAGCAGGTCGCGTTCATGTGGCGTGATGGCGGCTGGGACGTCGACGGCGTCGCAGAGAACTTCGACAGCATCCTCGGTCAGCATCTGGCCCACGTCGGCATGACCATGCCGAGCGGTATGGAGCACGACAAGAAGTAGCCGCCGAAACGGTCTGGCTGATCAGCCTGGCTGATCAGCGTTTCGGGTCGAGCGACTTCAGGGCGATCTCGTACTGTTGCTGGTAGGTCACGCGCCCGATCGGTGAGGGGCTGGTGTCGCGTTCTGCGCTGCGGGCCTTCACCACGAGGTTGGTGCCGGGCTGCACCCAGCGGTGCTCGACGCCGCCCCCGGCGCGTTCGCCGCCCTCGGTGGAGGTGACGCGCAGACGGACGGTGCTCACGGGCTCGCCGTCCACGCGAACGGTTTCGGTGCCGATGACCCGGTAGCGCATCGTCGTGGTGTTGGGTGCGTCGGTGCAGGTGCCCTTCCAGCTCTGGTTCGGCTTGGGGTCCGCAGGCAGGTTGACGACGTCCGGGCACGTGTAGGTGTCGGCTTCGGTCTGGTTGAAGAAGCGGTCGGAGGTGACGGTCTCGGTGAGGACCCACGTTCCGTTGGCCTGACGACAGAGCTTCGACTCGTCGTATCGGCCTTCGAGCACGTCCCGGCGGGTGTCGACGCCGCACGTCGATTCGGTCACGGTGAGCGTCGTCGTGGCCGGATAGTCGGCGGATGTGCCGCCGAGCGCGCTCACCGACTCCGAACCGGTCGTGCGGTAGAGGTACACGCCCGCCTTGGGCGTGCCGGCCTCGGCGGATCCTTCGCCGCGCCCGGAGAAGTCGTCCTCGACCGCGGCCACGTCGACCGGGGTCTCGTTGTTGCGCAGGAACCGGTCCCAGACGACGTAGACGCCCGTGGCCAAGGTCAGAGCAACGACGACCCCGACGACGGTCAGGTTCCGGAGCCGGTGCGGATGACGCCGTGGCGGGGTCGCCGCCGATTGCGACAAATCGTCGGAGGTCACCGGATCGAGTGTACGGGCGCTCGCGCTCATGTCCGGCCATCTGCTCGCGCCCTCGCGGCCGCGTAGATTCCTCGGTGATGTCGCTGGTGATCCTGAACGAGATGGGACCGAGAGCCGAAGCCGCGATTCGCTCGGCCGTGCCCGACGCGGAGGTGGTTGCGGTTGGGCCCGAACCACCGGAGAGCGGGACGCGCGCCGATGTGTTCTTCGGTGGATACGGGCCGCACTCGCTCGCCTACGCCGCGTGCGTTGCGTGGGTGCAGCTCCCGGGCACAGGTGTCGACAAGGTGCCCGCCGAGATGTACGAGGGTCGGATCGTCACGTGCGCGCGCGGCGCCAGCTCGGTCGCGATCTCCGAGTTCGTGCTGGCGGCCATCCTCGCGTTCGAGAAGCACATACCCGAGGTGTGGCTCGACGAACCCCCCGAGCATTGGAACTTCGGTGATCTCGGTGGTCTCAACGGCAAGACGTTGGGTTTGGTCGGGTTGGGTGGCATCGGCGCGGCGATTGCGGCCCGAGCCCTCCCATTCGGCATGCGCGTACGCGCCGTCCGCCGGACTGACACGCCGAGCCCGATCGACGCCGTCGAGGTACTCACCGACCGCCGCGAGCTCTTCGCCACCGCGGACCACCTCGTGCTCGCCGTGCCCGCAACCGGTCGCACCCGGCATCTGATCGACGCCGACGCGTTCGCCGCGATGAAGCCCGGCGTGCACCTCGTGAACATCGCCCGCGGCTCGTTGGTCGACCAGGATGCGCTCCGCGTCGCGCTCGACGACGGCCGGGTCGCGCGCGCCACGCTCGACACGGTGGAGCCGGAACCGCTCCCGGCCGGGCACTGGCTGTACGAGCACGCGAACGTACGGCTCAGCGCCCACGTGTCGTGGGTGTCACCGGTCGGCTTCGAGCCCGCCCTCGCGATCTTCGTCGAGAACCTTCGTCGCTACGTACGCGGCGAGGCGCTCGTCGGTGTCGTCGATCGCGACGCGGGCTACTGAGTACTGCGGGCTGCTGAGAGGGCGGGGGCGGCTACCACGGGTTGCCGAAGCGCTCTCGGTGAGCTTTCTCGGTGACGGGGGCCCGTCGGGACGGGCCGAGCGGCCGGGCCGGATGGCCGAGCGGCACGACCGCCATTGGTCGTACCGAGTCGGGCAACCCGAGATCGCGGCCGAGCTCGGGCGCGAACGTCGGCAGGGTCGTCAGGGCGCTGCCGAGCCCACACGCGTGGGCGGCGAGCAGCAGGTTCTGGATCGCCGGGAACACCGACGCCGCGAGCGCGGACTCGACACAGCGACTCGTGTCCGCGGCCACGACGACGAGCACGGGCGCGCCGCTCACGCCACCGGTGGCACCGCGCTCGACATCGGCGAGCAGGCCGGGGGACAGCCGGTCGCGGGAGAGCTCGCGTCCGGATCGGTTCCACGCCGTCGCGGTCAACGTGCCGATCCGGGCTCGCGTCTGCGCGTCTCGGATCACGATGAACGTCCAGGGCTGGGTGTTCTCGGCGCTCGGCGCGCGCGTGGCGGCTTCCAGGACCCGTTCGACGACGGCGTCGGAGACGGGCGCGTCGGTGAACGCTCGACAGGCGCGCTGGGCGTCGACGACCGCGAAGAAGTCGACCGGCTCCGGTCGCGCGGGGGTGGGTCCGGTCACGGTGTCGCCTCACCTTCGAGGCGGAAGGTGTTCACGTACATGATCCGAAGCTCGGGCGTGGTCGCCCACGTCCGGTACTCGTCGGAGTCGGGGCCGCCGAGACGTTCCGACACGAGCGGTGTCATCGATTTGAACACCGATTCCGGGTCGTCACGATCGATCTCGTAGCAGTGCAAGAACCTTGGGTCGCCGCCACCGACCTGTTCGTAGGGCGTGATCATCGAGTAGCCGGGGACGCCGACGGCGGCGATCTCGCGGATGTGCACGAAGTCACCCCAGTCGCGCAAGGCCTGAGCCTGCTCCGGTCGGCGGGGGCTGATGAGCACCAGCGAGAGCCCGATCGTCGGCCGCCCGGTCAGCCGCCCCTGGCCGGGACGGGGCGTGCGGGCGAAGTGATAGCCGGCGATGTCGTCGGGACGCTCGGGCGCAATGAACTCGGGATCGACCTCATACACGCCCAGGCGCGAGAACTCGGCGAGCTTGCGGGGGAGGTCGTCACGATCGGGGCGCTCGTTCTCCCACCAGGTCGCTCGGGTCGCGCTCGAGCGGCCGATGACGACGGGGACCCGATCGCGCGCGTAGTCAGCCGCGGCGCGGTCGGTCATCTCGAGGTACAACCCCGGCGTCAGACGGTCTTCCATCGATGCGTCGCAGTCCTTCCCGCGGGATGTACCGGCGCTCGACAGTACGTCCGATCACGCCCCGGCGCGTCCCATTGCGCTTTGGCGTCAGCAGCCGGTGACGATTCGCCACCAGCGACGCAGAAGCGATTCGGGGGGGGGTATGGGTCAGGCGGCGGACGCGTTCGGGGTGATGACCGCGCGGCCCTCGATCTGGCCGGCCGCCATCCGCTCGTACGCTTCCGTGGCCCGCTCGAGGGAGAAGGTCTCCACGCGCGAGCGGATCCGTCCGGCCTCGGCGAGAGCCAGCACCTCGCGGAGCTCCGTGATGTTGCCCCAGTACGTCGTGGCCACGGAGCACTCATAGGGGATGCCGAAGAAGCTGAGCGGAAGCGTGCCGCCGCCGAGTCCGACGATCGTCAGGTGACCACGAACCCGGCTCGCCGCCAGCGCCAAACTCAACGACTCGTCCGAGCCCACGAAGTCGAGCACGAGCTGGGCGCCCAGGTCCTTGGTTGCCGACCGGATACGCGTGACGGCATCGTCAGCGGGTGCCCACGCATCATCCGCGCCGAGCTCGCGTGCCTGGGCGAGCTTCGCGTCGGAGACATCGACGACGACGATGCGCGCTGGGGTGAGGGCGGCCAGGATCTGGATGGCCATGTGGCCGAGCCCGCCGGCCCCGATGACCACCGCGGTCGATCCCGGCACGAGCACGTCGAGCGACCGTTTGATCGCGTGGTAGGGCGTGAGGCCGGCGTCGGTGAGCGGAGCCGCTTCGACCGGGTCGAGATCGCCCAGTGGAACGAGCAGTCGCGCCGGAACGCGGAGGAACTCGGCCATGCCGCCGTCGTGGCCGATACCCGGCGCCATCTCGTTGAGCTCGCCGGCCCGTTCGCAGTAGTTCTCCTCGCCCTGGCGACAGGTCCGGCAAAACCCACATCCCCACGGTCCGAAGACCGCCACCGCCTCACCCGGATGGACCCCGGCGACACCGTCGCCGACCGTCTCGACCCAGCCGGTGTTCTCGTGACCGAGCACGAAGGGCGGATCGAACGGGAGCACGCCCGGCGGGAACTCCATGAGGTGGAGGTCGCTGTGACAGGCGCCGGCGCCGGCCACGCGGATCAGCGCCTCACCGGCGCGCGGCTCGGGTACCGGAACGTCTCTCACCTCGGGGGACTGCTGCCACCCGGACAGCACGAGGGCTCGCATCATGTCGATCTCCGACTCGCGGTTGTGGCCGCAGCACCGCCCCTGAAAGCCTAACGGGGTCGCAGACGCCAGAGGACATGGCCCGCGCCGTCGGCTTGTGTGCCGGTCATGGTCACACCGCGACGTCGTGAGGGCCGCCAAGATAGGTGGGTGAGCCGAGTCACCGACACCCGCCGTAGCCCCTATGCCCGCGTCCACGCCGTCTCGGTGGGGGCGGTCGAGCTGTTGGAGGGCTTCTGGGAAGAGCGCACCCGGGCGAACCGCGAGACGGCGCTCGGCGGGCTCGACCAGCGGCTCACCGAGCACGGCGTGGTCTCGAACTTCGAGAGTGGGGAGCACCAGGGCTATTGGTTCACCGACTTGGACCTCTACAAGTGGATCGAGGCCGCGGCATGGTCGCTGGCCGGTCACCCGGACGCGGACCTCGACGCGCGACTTCGCGCCGTGACCGCGACCGTCATGAGCGCGCAACGGGCCGACGGGTACCTCAACACTGCCATCGGACCCGAGGAACAGTTCCGCCGGCTCGAGTGGTCCCACGAGCTGTACTGCGCCGGCCATCTGGTGCAGGCTGCACTCGCGCGGAGTCGGGTGAGCGACCACGACGCACTCCTCGATGGCGCCCGCCGGTTCGCGGACCTCATCGCCGCGCAGCTCGGACCAGAGGACACGCCGGTCACCGACGCGCACCCCGGGATCGAAACGGCGCTGGTTGAGCTCTACCGCGAGACCCGGGAGCCGCGATACCTGGACGCGGCGATCGCGCTGGCGGCGCGGGTGGAACTCGGCGGCGATGCCGTCGGCATCACCGGCCACGCGGTCCGGGCCGGCTACTTCGCGGCCGGTCTGGCCGACATCGCGCTCGAGACCGGTGACGCGGAGACGATCGCGACCCTCGACGCGCTGTGGATCTCCATGATCGAGGAGAAGGCCTACATCACCGGGGCGATCGGTGGCCGCTGGATCGGCGAGTCGGTCGGTCGACCCTTCGAGCTGCCCAACGAAGGGGCGTACGCCGAGACATGCGGAGCCGTCGCGGTCGTGCATTGGGCCTGGCGGATGCTGGCCCGCACGGGTGAGGCCCGTTACGCCGACCAGATCGAGGTCGCGTTGCACAACGCGGTGCTCGGCGGGGTCTCCCTCGCGGGCGATGAGTGGTTCTACGCCAACCCGCTCTCGGCATCGGACGTTCCGGAGACCGATCCGTGGGAGGTGAACACGTTCGCGCAGGACATGGCCGGACCCTTTCCGCTCGCCCGGCGCCCGTGGCGCGACGTCACCTGCTGTCCACCGAATGTCACTCGGATGCTCGCCTCCCTGCCCGGCTACTGCTACGGCCAGAGCGACGAGGGTCTCTGGGTGCATCTGTACGGCGCGTCACGGGTGCGTGCCGCGGGTCTCGACGTCGAACAGCGCACCGTGTTTCCTTGGGAGGGGCGGGTCGAGCTGCACGTCGCTCCGGCGCCCGGCGCCGATCCCGACGTCGAGCGTTCGCTCTTTCTCCGGGTGCCGTCCTGGTCGTCACGCACGGTCGTCGCCGTGAACGGCGCGCCCTGGAGCGCGCCGCCGGTGCCGGGCGAGTACCTCGAGATTCGCACCCGATGGTCGCCGGACGATGTCGTGGTGATCGACCTCGACGTCCGGCCGACCCTGGTCGCGTGCAACCCTCGTGTCGCCGAGAACCGCGGCAGTGTGACGCTGCGAAGAGGCCCAGTCGTGTACTGCCTCGAGAGTCCCGACAATCCCGACGCCGATCCGCTGGACGCCGCCGTCGTCGTGTCCCGGGTCGGCGAGATCTCGGTGCAGCACCGAGCGAACCTCCTCGACGGCGTGGCCGTGCTTCGCGTACCGGGCCGAGTGCCGACGACCGACTGGGGTTCGCTGTACCGACCTCTGGCCGACTCGGTCGCGCCGGAGCGCGACGAGACGCTCACCGCGATCCCGTATTACGCCTGGGCCAACCGCGGCCCGAGCGCGATGGCCGTCTGGCTACGGCGGGGGTGAAGCCGCCACCGGCGGTGATCGGCTCTGGCCAGCTCGAGTGCCGGGCGCGACGCGCCGAGCCAACGCGGGCCCCGGCCACCTTCGCACTCGCCACCTTCGCACTAGGTGGCCGCGGCCCCGTACAGTGACGACCGTGTCAGGTTCGTCCGATACCGCGCGTGCCGTCCCCGAGCCGGGCAAGGCGCAGCTTCCCGCGCCGAACGCGGCCAGTTTGCTCCGCGCCAACGCGACCGATCCGGCGCGTGCGGACCGGCCGGCGATCTGCTGCGGCGACCGGCGATGGACGCACCGGGAGTACTACGAGGAGTCGTGCTGCTACGCGAACCTCTTGGCTGACCGGCTCCCGGCCGGACGTCCCCGTCACGTCGGCGTGTTGGCCGACAACGTGGCCGAGTACCTGTTCGTGTTCGGCGGCGCTGCGCTCATCGGAGCGACCGTCGTCGGGCTCAACCACACCCGCCACGGCGAGCCCCTCCTGGGCGACATCACCCACACCGACTGCGGCCTCATCATCACCGAGGCGCGCCACGTCGAACGTCTCAGGCCCATCGCGGAGCGCACGCCGCCCACGCTGGTCGTGGGGGAGTCTCTCGATGCCGCGCTCGCCGAGGTGTCCGACGAGGACCCCGGCCTCGAACCCGATGTCGACAGCACGTGGGCGCTGATCTTCACCAGTGGCACCTCCGACGCACCCAAGGCGGTGATCTGCTCGCAGCGGCGCCTGCTGGTGACCGGGACGCGCATGGGAATCATCCTGGGTCTCGACGAGACCGACGTCGGGTACATCTGCATGCCGCTGTTCCATTCCAACGCGGTGCAGGTCGGTTGGGCGCCTTCGCTCGTGTACGGGGCGTGCGTCGGACTGGCCCGCAAGTTCAGCGCAAGTGGCTGGCTGGGTGACGTCCGTCGCTACGGTGCGACGTACTTCAACTACACGGGAAAGCCGCTTGCCTACATCCTGGCGACGCCGGAGCGGCCCGACGACGCCGACAACTCGTTGCGGGTGGCATTCGGCAACGAGGGCTCGCCGCACATCGTCTCCGAGTTCGCGCGGCGCTACGGCGTTACGGTGCTCGACGCGTACGGCGCGACAGAGGGCGGCGTCGCGGTGAACCGTACCGCCGAGTCCCGTCCGGGAACCCTCGGTCAGGTCGGCGAGAACGTGAGGGTGGTCGATGAGGCCGGTCGCGACAAGGCGGTCGCCCGGTTCGACGACGCCGGGCGTCTCCTCAACGCGGATGAGTGCGTCGGCGAGATGGTCAACACCGACGGCGCCGGACCGTTCGAGGGCTACTACAAGAACCCCGAAGCGACCGAGGCCGCGACCCGCAACGGCTGGTATTGGACCGGTGATCTCGGCTATCTCGATGCCGAGCGCAATCTCTACTTCGCCGGCCGCAACGCGGATTGGATCCGCGTCGACGGCGAGAACTTCCCGGCCGCGCCGATCGAAGAGGCATTGCGGAGCCACCCCGACGTCGTCCTTGCCGCGGTCTACGGCGTTCCCGACGATCAGGCCGGTGACCAGGCGATGGCCGGGCTCGTCGTTGCCGACCCGGATCGATTTGCGATCGGTGAGCTCGCGAGCTGGCTCGACGCCCAACCCGACGTCGGAGCCAAATGGCGGCCGCGCTACGTGCGGGTGTTGCTCGACCCGCCGACCACGGGAACGAACAAGATCGTGAAGCGCGTGCTCGTGCACCAGAAGTGGCGGAGCGATCGCGTGGGCGACGACCCGGTGTACGTGCGTGGTCGGGGCGAAGACACGTACCGCCCGTTCACACCAGAGGACGAGGTGGAGCTCTGCACGTCCTTCGCGCACTACGAGCGCGATCGGTTCTGGGACCTGTGATCCGTCCCGGGCACACGTCGTGGATCTGAGCTTCACCCCTGAGGAGCAGGTATTCGCCGAAGAGGTTCGCGCGTGGCTGGACGAACACCTCGCGGTGCCGCCGCGGTTCGCTTCGCTCGACGATGAGGTCGCGTGGGGACGCGAGTGGCAGGCCAAGCTCGCGTCCGGCAAGTGGGTCGGGATCCATTGGCCCAAGGCCTACGGCGGTCGCGGCGCGTCGCCGGTGCAGGTCGCGATCTTCAACATGGAATACGCCCGCTCTCGAGCGCTGCAACCGGTCAACCGGGTCGGGATCAACCTTGCCGGTCCGACCCTGTTGGCCCACGGCACCGAGGACCAGAAGCGCCGGTGGCTGCCGAGCATCCTCAACGCCGAGGAGATCTGGTGCCAGCTGTTCAGCGAACCCGAGGCGGGCAGCGACCTCGCGTCCCTTCGTACGCGTGCCGAGCCGACCGACGGGGGCTGGCTGCTCACCGGCCAGAAGGTCTGGACGAGCTACGCGCAGTACGCCCGGTGGGGGATCGCGCTCGTGCGCACCGACCCCGACGCGCCCAAGCACCGTGGGATCTCCTACGTCGCGGTCGACATGACCGCGCCCGGCATCGAGATCCGGCCGCTCGTGCAGATCACCGGCGAAGCCGAGTTCAACGAGGTGTACTTCGAGGAGTGTTTCGTGCCGACCGAACACCTCATCGGCGATCTCGATCGGGGCTGGGCCGTCGCCAACACGACGCTGGCCCACGAGCGGGGCACATCGTTCCCGTTCAAGGAACAGGTCGTGCACGAGGTGTTCCTCGACGAGCTGTACGCGCTCGCCGCCGAGCGGAATGCCCTGGACGACTGGGAGCTCGCCGACGAGCTCGTGCAGAGCTTCGTCGACCTACGGGTGCTGCGGCTGCACAATTGGCGCACTCTCTCGCGCCTGGCGAAGGGGCTCGAGCCGGGGCCCGAATCGAGCTACGTGAAGCTCGCGTGGACCGAGATGACCCAGCGCCTCTCCGAGACTGCACTCGATCTCCTGGGGGCCGACGCCCCGTTGTCGAGTCGATGGACCCGGCAGTGGCTGTGGTCCAAGGCCGCTTCGATCGCCGGCGGAACCTCGGAGGTGCAGCGCACCATCATCGGTGAACGCATCCTCGGGCTTCCCCGCTGATCTCGGCCCCGGGCGGCGGGTAGCGTCGGCGTGGTGGTACACGTGCAGGGTCTGGACCATCTCGTACTCGTCGTCGCCGATGTCGAACGGTCGCTGGCGTGGTACACGACCAAGCTGGGCCTCGTCGGTGAACGGATCGAGGAGTGGCGCGCCGGCGAGGTGCTGTTCCCGTCGGTGCGCGTCGACGAGACGACGATCATCGACCTGATCGGCGGTGAGCCGGACGGCAGGAATGTCGATCACTTCTGTCTCGTCGTCGACCCGATCGACCTCGACGCGTTGGTCGCGTCGGGCGACTTCGACATCGTCGGTGGCCCGGCCGAGCTTGTCGGCGCGCGAGGGATGGGCCAGTCGCTCTACGTCCGGGACCCCGATGGCAACACCGTCGAGCTCCGCTACTACTGATTGCCCGCTCGGGGGATCCGGCGGCGGGGAATCGCCCGGCGGTCTCAGAGGAACCGGCGGAGCAGCTTCTGCTTCCACCGCGAGAATGGGGGATAGGCGAGCGGGGGATCGAAGCGCGTCGGCTTGGTGAGCACGCTGCGGCGGTGTGAGAACGTGTCGAACCCGGCACGGCCGTGGTAGGCACCCATGCCACTCGGCCCGACGCCGCCGAAGGGGAGACCCGGGACCACGAGCTGCAGCACCGTCGCGTTGACTGCCGCGCCGCCGGAGCTGGTGGAGCTGAGGACACGCTCGGTCACGGCGCGATCCTCGGAGAAGACGTAGAGCGCGAGTGGTTTGTCCCGGTCGTTCACGAACGCGATGGCCGCGTCGACGTCTTCGACGCCGAGCACCGGAAGCAGAGGTCCGAAGATCTCTTCCCGCATGATGGGGGCGGCCGGATCGACATCGGTGAGCACGGTCGGCGGGATGAAGCGATCGCGTGCGTCGGTCGCTCCACCCACGACCGGCGTGCCGCCCGTTTCGGCCAGCCGTTCCAGGCGATCGAAATGGCGTTGGTTCACGATCCGGGCGTAGTCGCCATTGGCGCGGGGGTCGTTGCCATAGAACGCGCGGACGGCGCGGGCGAGCGCGGCGAGAAGAGGCTGTTCGACGGCCCGATCGGCCAGGACGTAGTCGGGCGCGACGCAGGTCTGGCCCGCGTTGAGGAACTTGCCCCACGCGATGCGACGCGCGGCGACGTCGATGTTCGCATGGCGGTCCACGATCACCGGGCTCTTACCGCCCAGCTCGAGGGTGACCGGCGTGAGGTGGCGGGCCGCGGCTTCCATCACGACGCGCCCGACGGTTCCGTTGCCGGTGTAGAAGATGTGGTCCCAACGTTCGGCGAGCAGCGCTTGGGTCTCGGGGACACCGCCCTCGACGACCGCGACGCAGTCGGGGTCCAGGTACTCGCGGACCGCGGCCGCCAGGGCCGCGGAACAGTGCGTCGCGAGCTCGGAGGGCTTGAGCACCGCGGTGTTGCCCGCGGCGATCGCGCCGATCAGCGGCGCCACGACGAGCTGGATCGGGTAGTTCCACGGGCCGATCACGAGGACGATGCCGAGCGGCTCGGAGCGGATCTCGGCTCGACCGGGTTGTTGGACCAGCGGCAGCGAGACCCGTTGGGGTCGGGCCCATTCGTCGAGGTGGGCCAGGGCGTCGTCGACCTGGGCGCGGGTGAAGGCCAGATCGGTCACGTAGCCCTCGATGGCGGGCTTGGCGAGGTCGGCGGCGAGCGCGGCGAGGAACACGTCTTCGCGTTCGATGAGCATCGACCGCAGCCGCCGGAGCTGGTCCTTGCGGGAGGTGATGCTGCGGAGACGGCCGGTGTCGAACCCGGCGCGTACGTGCTTCACCGCGTCAGGGGGGTGCGGGTTCGGACCGGATTCGTCGGTCACGGTGCGTTCCTCCGTGGTCTCCTCGTGGCGTCGATCGCTTGTCGCTCAGCCGGTTCTTCTCACCGTACCGCCACTTCGAGGAGTGGGGGAACGCCCCGGAGGTCCGTGATTCGCATGGCACGGGCTGCTCGCTCGGTCGGGTCCGCGGGAACACCGGGATCGGGCCAGTGGCCGTGTCGTTCCAGATAGACGGGCTGCATGCCGGCGGCGCTCGGGCCGACCACGTCGGGGCCCCAGGTGTCGCCCACGAACAAGGTGGTGGAGGGGTCCGTGGCGAGCTGGGAGAGCGTCTCGGCGAAGATTCGGGGATGGGGCTTGCGCGCGCCGACCCACGCCGATGACACGATGACATCGAATCGCCCGGTCAACCCCGATTCGTCGACCGCTTCGGTGAGGTCCCAGTCCCAATTGGAGCAGATCGCCAGCGCGCAGCCGCGTGCCCGGAGGTCGTCGAGCACGGCGACGACCTCGGCGTAGCGCTCCAGGATGCGGGTCGCGGTGCCGTGGCGAAGGCCCTCGATGATCCGGTCGTACTCACCGGGGTGCACGTCGGTCTCTGCGAGCATCGCCAGAATGCGTGTGCGCTGCCACGCGACGTAGTCCTCGCGGCTGGCCGAGTGCTCGGAGTGTTCGACGCCGTCGTGGCCCTCGAAGTATCGGCGAACCGCGTCGTCGGGGACGTTCGCGCCGTGGTCGGCGAGCACCTCGGGGATCGAGACCCAGCGCGTCGCCCGGGCCAGCGTGCCGTAGAAGTCGAAGACCACCGCCTCGTAGCTCACCGGCCCATTCTCGCTCGTCCATCCGCCGGCCCTCTCCCACCGCACCCCCCATATCTGCGCCGGATCCCCGCGGGGGGTGATGCGAATTGCCTACCTACCAGTAGGTAGAGTGCCGCATGGCCGGGAGAGAGCACATGTCGCTGGGTGGCATGGCCACCACGTTGGTACGCGAACCGGACGAACGGGTGAATTGGCTGACGTCTCTCCCGTTCTTCGCGATCCATTTGTTGTGCTTCGCGGTGATCTTCACCGGTATCTCCCCCACGGCAGCCGTGCTCTGCGCGGTGCTGTTCTTCGGGCGGATGTTTCTCATCACGGCCGGATACCACCGGTACTTCGCGCACCGCAGCTTCAAGCTCGGCCGATTCGCGCAGTTCGTGCTGGCGTTCGGCTCGCAGACGTCGGCCCAAAAAGGGGTCCTGTGGTGGGCGGCGCATCATCGCGACCACCACCGGTTCTCCGACACCGAGCGCGATGTCCATTCACCTCGCAAGGGGTTCTGGTGGAGCCACGTCGGGTGGATCCTGTGCGATCGCTACGGCCCGACCAAGCTCGACGGCATCAAGGACTTCGCCCGGTATCCCGAGCTGCGCTGGCTGAACCGCCACGACTGGGTCCCGGCCTGGTCGGTGGCAGTGGCCTGCTTCCTCATCGCCGGCTGGAGCGGCCTGGTGGTGGGGTTCTTCTGGTCGACGGTACTGCTGTGGCATTCGACCTTCATGGTGAACTCGGTCGTGCACGTGTTCGGGCGACGCCGGTACGAGACGAGTGACACGAGTCGGAACTCGTTGCTCGTGTCGCTCATCACCGGTGGTGAGGGTTGGCACAACAACCACCACCACTACGCGGCCTCCGCGCGCCAGGGCTTCTTCTGGTGGGAGATCGACACCACCTACTACGTCCTCAAGGCACTGAGCTGGGTGGGGATCGTTCGTGACCTGCGAACGCCGCCCGCGCGGGTGCTGCACCCCGAGGTGGAAGTCGAAGACGAAGCCGATCTCGAAGCCGATCTCGAAGCCGCCTGACTCCGCCCGTCCGATCCTTCCGTCGCGGCGGCTTGCCCCTCGTCCTTGGTCGCGCCCGGTCGTCTGGTCGGCCAGGATTGCCAGAGCGTTTCGAGACCGACCGTGGTGACGGTGCCCGGCTCCAGGTGTGGCGTGGGATGCTGGTGGCTGACCGCCGAACAACACGCGTCGAACACGCGATGGACAGGAGGCCGTGATGGGTGAGAGCCGCCGGGCTTGGTCGAAGGTCGGTGAGCACTTCGGTTCGCTCGGAGACAACTTGAAGGGTCACGGAGCGAAGGCGGCGAGCGAAGCCGCCGCGGGCAAGCCTGACACCGCCGCGATCACCGAAGCGTTCAATGCTCTGGGTCAGGCCATCGACAAGGCGGCGGCCTCGGTGGCCGGTGCAGTGAAGGACCCGGCCGTCCGAGCCGATGCCAAGAACGCGCTCAACGCGATGGGCGACGCGCTGAACGTGACGTTTGCCGAAGCGGGCGACACTGTGGGCGAGAAGGTGAAGTCGACCTTCGGCTCCGGTGCGGGTTCGTCCGGCGGAGGTGGATCGGCAGCGTCGGGTCCGGCCTCCGGTGATAGCGAGGCGCCGCGGTCAGGGAGCTGAGGCGGGGCGCTCCGAGCGCAGCGGCGGCTGGTCCGCCAGGGCGCGGGCCGCTCGAATGGCCAGTGCCGCGATGGTGAGCGTCGGTCCGTAACCGCTGCTCGTCGGGAACACCGACGAGTCGGCGCACATGATGTTGTCCACGCCGTGGAGTCGTTGCCAGCGGTCGAAGACGCTTCTCGCGGGATCGTCGCCCATGCGTGCGGTACCCATGATGTGGCGAGACGTCGGTGCGACGAACCCGGGCCGGTCGGCTCGCGAGCCGGGAATCGGCGGCGAGGTGACCCAGAAGGTGTGGTCCGCGCCGGCGCCGCGAAGGATCGCTTCGAGGCGGGGCCCCCAATGCTCGGCCGTCGCGATCTCGTGGCGATGCGGTGAGTAGGTGACGCGTCCTGCGGGGAATCCGAAGACGTCGCGCACGCCCGGGTCGAGATCGATCCGGTTGACGGCCTGGGGAAGGTCCTCGCCCTGCATCGTCAGCACTGCCATCCGATCGCGAGTCGGTGAGTCGACCATGAGCTGGGTGTGCGCGGCTCCCGACGGCAGGTGCAGTGCCTCCATGATCGGGTGGCCCGCGCCTCCGTGCTCGACGATGCCGCCGCGTAGGAACGGGAGATCGGCGGTGGCGGCCGCGGCCCGGGCCGCGGCGTCGGCAACGATGGGGTCGTCCATGAGGTGGGTGACGGCCCGCCCGCGGTGCGCGTGCAACCGGAACGGGAAGATCCCCAGCACGAGTGTCTGGAAGTGGAACTGCAGGAATCGGCCGACGACGTCGGGATTGCCGAGACCGTTCCGCAGCAACAGTCGCGGTGTCTCGAACGCGCCGCCCGCGAGCACGACGTGGCGTGCGCTCACCTCCCGGGTGACTCGGTCACGGTCCAGGTAGCGCACGCCGCGTGCCCGCCGGGCCGTGCGATCCAGCAGCACCTCGCTCACAAACGCCTCGGGCCGGATCTCACACCGGCCGGTACGCAGCGCCGAGCGCAGCGGCGCGACCGGGTCGCCCTTGGCCTCGATGGGGCAACCGAAGAACGCGCAGTAACCACAGTTGTTGCACGCGGGTCGTCCGTCGTACTCGACGCTGTTGACGCCGGTGGGAGCGCGATACGGGTGGAAGCCCAGTGGCTCCGCGGCGGCGGTGGTGAGCGTCGCGCAGAACATGTCGGGTCCCGGCGGCATCGGGAACGGATCCGCCCGCCACGAGGCGAACGGATTCGCGCCGGCTTCTCCGGCAACGCCGAGTACCCGCTCGGCGGCTGCGTAGTACGGCTCCATCTCGTCGTAGTCGACGGGCCAATCGGCCAGGGCGGCACCATCGACGGGTCCGCCGATGCTCAGTGGTCGGAAGTCGTCCTCACGAAAGCGTGGGAGCTTGCCGTCCGCGTGAAACCCACCTCCACCCACGGTGGAGGGAAGGTTGTTCACCTCGCCGGTGAGGAGACGTTCGCCGTCGTCTTGGCCGCGACGGAACGTTCGGGGCTCGAGCCACGGGTCGGGGCCGAGGAAATGTCGCCGCTGGAACTTGATCTCGTCGTTCGAGACGTGACCCAGGGGGCCGAACGGCTCGTGGAGCTCGAGCAGGTGGTTGCGGCCCTTCTCGAGGATGATGACCGACCAGCCCGCGGCGGTGAGCACATCGGCGGTGGTCGCGCCGGCGGGTCCACTGCCGACGATGACCGCGTCGCAATCCGTCGGGGCGCGCCGGTCACTCACGTCCTGTGACCTCGGCGTCGGTGTAGCCCCGGGGTTGGACGTCGCCCGGATACTGGATCGCACGCCAGCCCGCGAGGTTCAGGTTCCCGCCGTACTCCGGCGCGCCGTACGCTCCCTCGCAGGCGTGCTCGTAGACGAGGTCCCTGAAGGCGGGTTGCACGTCGAGACGACGGTCCTGCTCTTTCGCGTCACACGCGACGAAGTCGGTGCCCAGCCCGCCGAGGCCGTCGCGGTAGTCCTGCTGCCAGCCGTTGACCCGGCCGAGGCGCTCCCGCTCGGGGATGCCGCGTGAGCCCTCGATGCGGGTCCGCCACGCGAGGTCCTCGAGCGGGCCCAGGGCCATGAGCTCGCCGAACGACGGCTCGCCGCCGTGGCGGCCCGAGTACGGCCCGCCCGCCCAGATCCGTGGGGGATCCACCTCGAACGCGGCGAGGAGCCCGTCGATGTAGTCGGCGGCACCGAGGCTCGCGGCGCCCGGATGCTCGCCGTGGGGCGGCACGAGCCGATCGACGACCGCTTCGAGGACGGCAAGCTCGGTGGTAGTGAGGAACGACGCCTGGTCGTGCACTCGCGTGTCAGCCCAACGTCAGGTCGTAGTTGCCGTGATCGTCGAGGCTCGCGGTGGCGCCCGGCGGCACGACGACAACCGTGAATGGTTCCTCGATGAGCGCGGGGCCGGTGAGCTCGACGCCCGGCGAGAGGCGGGGCCCGTCGAACACCGGTGTGTCGATGAATTCGACGCCGAAGTAGACGGGCCGCGAACGGGTCCGGGCGTCGGCCGGGTCGGTCTCGGGTCCATCGGGCGCGAACCGGTCCGGTTTCGGGGTGTTGCCGCGGGCCACCACGCGCATCCCCCGTACCAGCGGTTGTTGGTCGCGGAAGCAGAAGCCGCGTTCGCGCTCGTGCTGATCGTGGAAGCGCCCCGCGAGATCCAGCAGTGTCGGCTCGGTGAACGCGTCGTCGGTCGGGGCGGGCACGCTCATGTCGAAGTTCTGGCCCGGATAGCACATCTGCACAAACGCGTTGATGTCGACGGTGGCCGGTGCCAGACCGGTGGGTTCGAGCTCCTTGGCGGCTTCCTCGCGCAGCTCGGCGGTGACCGTACGCAACCGGGCGACGTCTACCTGCGACAGCGGAACGACGTACGACCGCAGGACATCGATCACGTAGTCGGCCACGAGCACGCCGAGGGCAGAGAACGCCGGTGCGGCGCGTGGGACGAGCACGCGGTGTGCACCGAGCTCCGCGGCGATCGACCACGCGTGGACCGCGCCGTTGCCGCCGTAGGCGATGACCGCGAGCTCGCGCGAGTCTGCGCCGTGCGTCGCCAGCACCCGGCGGGTCTCGTTCGCCATGTTGGCGTTGACGATCCGCTCGATGCCCCACGCCGCCTCGACGACGTCGAAGCCGAGGGGTTGCGCGATCTCGCGGTCGATCGCTGCCCGGGCACCGTCGACATCGAGTGTCATTCGCCCGCCCGCGAAACCGTCCGTCGGGATGTAGCCGAGCACCGCGTCCGCGTCGGTCACCGTGGGTCGGGTCCCACCTCGGCCGTAACAGACCGGGCCCGGCGTCGAGCCGGCGGACTCCGGGCCGACGAGCAGCGCGCCTTGGCGGACCCGTGCGATCGAGCCGCCACCCGCGCCGACGCTCTGGACGTCGACCATGGGCAGGCCGATGTAGTAGCGGTAGCGCCAATTCCAGTCGGTCTTGATCTCGGGGCGTTCGTTGCGCACGAGGCACACGTCGAAGCTCGTGCCACCCATGTCGATGGCCACGAAGTCCGAGACGCCGGCGCGCGAGGCAGCGAGCGTGGCACCCATGACGCCACCGGTCGGCCCCGACCCGAGGAGCGACACGGCCCGCCGAGAGACGTAGTCGGGCGGCATGACACCGCCGGTCGACTGCATGATGAGAAGTGGCCCGCCGTAGCCCGCTCCGCGCAGCTTGTCTTGCAGGCTCGTGATGTAGGAGGTGATGCGCGGTGCCACGTAGGCGTTGACCAGCGTGGTCGACGTGCGCTCGAACTCGGGCCCGCGTGCCATCACCTCGTGCGAGAGGGAGACGTGATCGACGTCGGGGAACTCCTCACCGATGATCTCCGCGGCTCTTCGTTCGTGGTCGGGATTCACGAACGAGAACAGGAACGTCACCGCGATCGATCGCACCCCGAGCTTGCGCAGCCGCTGCACCCCTCGGCGCACGGCGTTCTCGTCGAGCTCGGTCAGGACGTTGCCCTCGAAGTCGACGCGCTCGGGGATCGGAATGCGCGCCCGGCGCCGGGCGATGGGTGACGGCGCCGGATACGACGGATCCCAGATCTGTTCCTTGTGCACGCGACGCATCTCGATCTCGTCGCGGTGGCCCTCGGTGACGAGCAGGCCGGTCGGCGCTCCGCTCATCTCGATCATCGTGTTGTCGGCGGTGGTCGTGCCGTGCACGAGAATGTCGAGCTGCGCGCACAGCTCGCCGAGCGTGAGGTCGAATCGGTCCGCGAGGAGCGCAAGACCGCCCATGACACCGGTCGACTGGTCGTCGGGGGTCGTGGGGATCTTGTCGAGCACGACGTCACCCGAAGGTGTGACGCAGAGCACGTCCGTGAAGGTGCCGCCGACGTCGACGCCGACGCGATAGCCCGCAGCCATCACCCGACTCGCCACGACGATGCGACTGAGAGGTGTCGACGCTGGTGTCGGCGCGGCGGTGAGACGCCGGCGCTCATGAGCGCCGCTCGGCGCGGAGACGGTCCGTCGCCTCGACATCCACCACGAGGGTCAGTGCTTCGAGCGATCCCGTCAAGACGACGCCGTAGTCTCGCGCCGCGCCCTCGACGCTCACGTACTCGTCCAACACATCGTCGAGCACTGCTTGGGGATCGCGCTCGAGCGCATCACCCCAACCGCCGCCGCCGCCGTAGTCGTACAGGACGCGCTCGCCGGCCGAGATCGGGACCCAGTCGGCGGTGTGCTGGACAACGTAGGGGTCATCCGACCCGTAGCGGATGACCATCCGGTTGGGCGCGCCGGGCCCACCGCCACAGATACCCGGCATCGGGTACTTCATGCCGACGACGTAGGTGTAGACCTTCGCGTCGGCGAGGACCTCTTTCTGGTAGTGGCTGCCGCAGAGTCCGCGCCACTGGCCCGGGCCGCCGGAGTCGGTGCGGTAGTCCCGGCACCACTGGATGTGTGGGTAGAGGCTCTCGTTGATCTCGGCGGTCGCCTTCCACAGGTTCCCGAAGCTGGCGTTCTGCGCGCCCCACGCGTCCATGCCCTTGGCGGCGTTGCACCAACCGGCGTAGACCTCGGCCGAGTGGTCCGTGAACATGGCCCCGGTCCTCGGATCGGTGCCGACGATGATGGTGGGGATGCCGGTCTTGTAGCTCTGCGGGACGGCCTTGTCGGGCAGCACGTTCTGCATCGCGACCGCGATGACTTCGCCGACGTCGGCACCAGGGTGGTGCGTACCCGCGCTCACCGGCTTGTCGACCGGCGGGTTCAGCACGCACCCCGCGGGCACGACCAGCTCGATCTGATCGAAGAACCCCTCGTTCTTCGGGATCTCCGGGTCCATCATCGACGCGATCTGACCGATCGTGTAGCCGCGGGTGTTGCCGAATGTGCTCCATGCCTGCAGCTCGGGCCGAGCGTCGGTGCCGTTGAAGTCGATGACGAGCCGTTCGCCGTCGACGGTGATCTTCACGTGCAGGTGGACGTCGGGATGGCCGAGGGGGTCGTGATCGACGTACGCGTCGGCTTCGTAGACCCCGTCGGGCCAAGCCGCGACCTCCTCGCGGAAGCGCCCGGCCGCGTAGTCGATCATGTAGTCGACCGACTCCTCGACGGTGGTCGTTCCGTAGCGGTCGATGACCTGGCCCAGCCGCTCGGTCGCGAGCTGGGCTGCTCCGATCTGGGCGCGGAGATCACCGATGTAGCTCGGGATCCGGTTGTTGGTCGCGAACGCGTAGAGGACGTCGCGCCGCTCCTCACCGCGGTCGATGACCTTGACTGCGGGCCACCGCACCCCTTCGCCCCAGATGTCGTTCGCGGTCACGTTGTAGCCGCCGGGCACGCCACCGCCGGTATCGCCGTGGTGGCATTGGATGCTCGCGATGAGCACCATCGTGGCCTTTTCGTCGGGGCCGGTCGCGAACACGGGCGCGAACACGTTGTAGTCGGGGAGGTGGCCTCCGCCGTGGTAGGGGTCGTTGGCGACGAAGACGTCGCCCTCGCGGAACTCCTCGGCGCCGAGGAAGTCCAGGGCGAACCGCACGGGAAGGGTGCTCGTGAGCATGAACTGCGGGATCCCCACCGACAGGGCCGCGAGCCGACCCTTGGCGTCCAGGATGGTGGCGTTGCGCTCGTTGCTCTGGTTGAGGATCGGGGTCGTGGCGGTGCGGCTCACGTAGGTGGCCATCTCGAAACAGATGGTCTCCATGGCCCCACGGACCACCTCGGCCGTCACCTGGTCGACGCCTGGATCCTCCACCAGGCGGCCTCGGTGCCGCGCCAGCTCGATGAGATCAACGTGCATGGTCGCTCCCCGTTCCGGTTCCGGCCCACCCCGACGTGCTGACCGACGTGCGGGACGGCCCGACCCGGGCCGTTCTGTCTGCCGTGTCGTCGGCCCGACCATCGGACCCGCGCAAACCTGACGCGCGTGTCAGAGCCTACCGCCACCAGGCCTGATCCGCCCAGCGTCGGCGTCGGCGTCGAACCAGCCCGACACCGCGCTCGGCCCACGTATCACCCGCCTCCGAGCCGAAGGCCCGGACCAGTGCTCAGAACAGCAGCTCGGCGAGACGGTCGTGGTGCCAGCCGGTCGCGCCGAGCAGAGCCTCCGACGCGTAGGCGCGGCGCATGAACAGGTGGAGATCGTGCTCCCACGTGAAGCCGATGCCGCCGTGGATCTGGATGCCGTCCTTCGCGGCGCGCTTGGCCGCTTCTCCGACGGCGGCCTTGGCGACGTGGCCGGCTCGGTGACGGTCGTCGTCGCCCGCGTCGATGGCCATCGCGGCGTAATAGACCGCGGCGCGCGCCCGTTCCAGGTCGAGTGACATGTCGACCAGCTTGTGCTGAATCGCCGAGAACGAGCCGATCGGCACCCCGAACTGGTAGCGCTGCTTGGCGTACTCGAGCGCCATCTCGAACAGGCGCTGGGTCGTACCCACCATCTCGGCGGCGAGCACGACGGTCGCACGGTCGATGAGCTCGACGATTGCCACCGGGTCGAGCGCGAACAGATCGCCGTCGGCCACCGCAGCCACGTCGACCTCGAAGACGCGCCGGGACGAGTCCATGGTGACGACGCGACGGGCCGCGGGCTGCTCGACGAGCGTCACCGACGGCCCCGCACCGACGATCGCGACGAGGTCGACGACATCGGCTTCGAGCACGAAGGTCTTCACCGGGTCGGCGTTCACCTGCCAGATCCCGTCGTCGCCCGCGAGCGCGACCGTGCCGGTGAGCTCGCCCGCCAGCGTCGCGTCGAGACGATTCGAACCGACGGCGTCGAGCAGGGGCGCGAACAGCGCCGTCGTGGCGAAGAAGGGTCCCGGCGCCGCGACGAACCCGGCCTCTTCCGCGAAGAGGCACAGATCAGTGGTGGGGCCGGTGCCGAGCGCGGCGAAGTTGGCCAAGTGCTCCCAGAGTGGCGCCGCGGCCTGAGGCTCGTTCATGTGGTCGCGCACGAGCGACGTCGGACACTCGCGCGCCATGAGGGCGCGCGCGGTGTCGCGCAGCAGCTCCTGATCCGACGACAGCGCGAAGTCCATCGGTCAGCCCCGGGGGAGATCGAGCACTCGCCGGGCGATGATGTTGCGCTGGATCTCCGACGAACCGCCCGCGATCGTGCCCGCGAAGCTCACGAAGAACGAGTTGGCCCACCGGCCGTGTTCCTCGCCGCGCCGGGGGTCGGTGACGGGACCATACGGACCCTGGATCTCCATGCCGAGCTCGTATAGGGCCTTGCCGAGCTCGGAGGTGGCGAGCTTCATGTACGAGTGCTCGGGCGCCGAGGAACCCTGCGCGAAGCTGGTGAAGCCCTTGTAGCCGAGCGCCCGGAGGCTCGCGGCTCGCTGGTAGCCCTGCGCGATGCGGCGGCGGAGGACCGGGTCGTCGTCAACGCCACGCCGACGGGCGAGCGCGACGAGCCCATCGATGGTCTGTTCGAGGCGCGCCACCGCCTCGACCCACAGCCCGGCGCGCTCGTGGGCGAGTGAACCCTGGGTCAGCCGCCACCCGTCGTGGAGGCTGCCGACGAGGTTCTCGCGGGCAACGACCACATCGGTGAAGAACACCTCGGCGAACCCCGCGGAGCCCGTGATGTGGCGCAGCGGGCGAACTTCGATGCCGGGCGTGTCCATCGCGACGACGAGCAAGCTGATGCCTGGGTGCTTGGGCGCGTCGGGGTCGGTGCGGACGTAGCAGCAGCACAGGTCCGCTTCGTTGGCATAGCTGGTCCAGACCTTCTGGCCGTTGACGAGGAAATGGTCGTCGTGGACCTCGGCGCGTGTTTGGAGCCCGGCGAGATCCGAGCCGGCATTCGGCTCACTCATCCCGATGCACCACACCGTGTCGCCACGGATCGCGGCCGGCGCGAGCGCCCGCTGCTGCTCGTTGCCGAACTCGAGGAAGGTCGGCGCCACGATCGCGTAGCCCGGGAAGTGCAACGAGCGAGGAATCCCCCGGATCGCCATCTCTTCCAGGTAGACGAGTGTCTGGAGGGGCGTGCAGTTGCGCCCGCCGAGCTCGGGGGGATACCCGGGGATCATCCAGCCGTGGTCGAACAGCGTGGCCTGCCATTCGCGTGACCAGCGGGGGATCACCTCGGCGTCGGCGCGTTCCTCGCTCGCGAAGTCACGCCGGCCGGCCGTCTCGGCCGGCGCGTGCTCCTCGAGGAAGGCCACGAGCTGCGCGCGAAACGCCTCATCTTCTTGGCTGAACGCGAGGCGCACGTCGGTCGTGTCCTCAGTCGGCCGTGAAGAGGAATGGAGGAACGCCCGGGTCCGACTTCGAGAAGAGCCGGTCCCTGCTGGCGTCGATGGACGCGATCGTCCAGGTGTCCCCGGAGGTGCCCTCGGTGAGCGGGCGCCAACCCTGGAGTATCTGCACCACACCGCCTTGGACCTTCACCACCTGGCCCGAGACGCCCGCCGCGAGATCCGACGCGAGCCAACACGCGGCTGCGGCGACGTTCTCAGGGGCGAACTTGTCGAACTCGCCCTCCTTGGCCGCCATGTGGTCGCCGGCGATCGCCTCGGTGAGCCGAGTCCGAGCCACCGGCGCGATGGCGTTGACGCGCACACCGATCCGTTCGAGCTCTCGTGCCATCACGATGGTCATCGACGCGATTCCGGCCTTCGCGGCCGCGTAGTTGACCTGACCCGCGTTGCCGTAGAGGCCGGATTCCGATGCGGTGTTGACGATCGCCGCGCCGACGGGTTCGCCGGTCTCCTTGCTGCGCTGGCGCCAGTACGCCGACGCGAAGCGACTGGTGACGAAATGGCCCTTCATGTGCACGGAGACGACCGCGTCCCACTCGGCTTCGTCCATGTTGAAGCTCATCCTGTCGCGCAGGATCCCCGCGTTGTTGACGAGCACGTCGAGTCCGCCGAACTCGTCGATCGCCTGTCCGACGAGTCGTTGGCCACCGTCCCAATCGGTGATGTCGTCGAAGTTGGCTGCGGCCCTGCCACCGGTGGCGACGATCTCGTCGGCGACTTGTTGCGCGGGCCGGTGGTCGGCACCCTCGCCGGTCGCCTCACCGCCGAGGTCGTTCACCACGACCGCCGCGCCCTCCGAAGCCAGCAGGCGCGCCTCGGCGCGGCCGATGCCGCGGCCCGCGCCCGTGACGATCGCCACCTTGTCGTCGAACAGACCCATGGACTCCCCTACCTGACGTGAGCGTCAGACCATACGCGCGCCGCGGCGCCGCTGTCGCATGCGCGGCCGCCATGTCCAGTGGTTCAGCGACCGGTGAAACGGGCCTCGCGCCGTTCCTTGAACGCGGCCATCCCCTCGGTGAGGTCGCTCGATGTCGTCGCGAGAGATTGGTACGCGCCTTCGAGGTCGAGGGAGTGCGCAAGGTCGGTCTCGAAGCTCGCATTGAGCAGCCGCTTGGAGAGGCCGAGCGATCGGGTCGGACCGCTCGCGAGGCGCACGGCGAGAGCATCGGCGGTCTCGGCGAGCTCTGCTTCGGGCACGCACCGGTACGCGAGACCGTCGGTGACTGCGTCCTCGCCGGTGACCCCTTCGCCCAGCATCACCATGGCTTTGGCGCGGGGGAGTCCCACCAGTCGGGGCAGGAGGTACGCGCCGCCGGCATCGACCACCAGTCCCCATCTCGGGAACGACCAGAGGAACCGGCTGCGTTCGTGGACGAGCACGAAGTCACACGCCAAAGCGAGATGCGCGCCCGGCCCGACGGCGACACCGTTCACCGCGGCGACGGTCGGCTTGTCGAGCTCCCAGAGCTCGCGGATGAGCGCCTGGACGCCGACCCGGAGCGCCTCGGCCGTCGTGCGCGTCTGGAAGTCGCCACCGCCGGCGCGCGCCACCGTCGAAGCGCCCAGGTCCATGCCCGCACAGAACGCGTCACCGGTACCGGTGATGAGCACGGCCCGTACGTCATCGTCCGCTCGGGCGTCGCGCACCGCGGAGACGAGCGTGTCGCGCATCTCGATCGTGAGGGCGTGTTTCGCTTCGGGGCGGTCCAGCACGATCCGGCAGACGTGGTCGTCGCCGATCGTCACGCGCACGGTCATGCTGCGACCCTAGCGATTCGTGGTCAGGATGTTCACCACCGAGACCCCCGAGCCGCGGCCACCGACGTTGTGCTGGAGTGCGTAGCCGTTGCGGGTCTCGACCTGTCGCTCCTCGGCCTGGCCACGAAGCTGCCACCAGCACTCAGTGATCTGGGCGACACCGGTCGCTCCGATCGGATGGCCCTTGGCCAACAGGCCGCCGGAGGTGTTGACCGGGATGCGGCCGGTGAGCGACGTCTCGCCTTCGAGCGACGCGATCCCGCCCTTGCCCTTCTCGACGAAGCCGAGGTCCTCGATGTCGAGGATCTCGGTGATGGTGAAGCAGTCGTGTACCTCGGCGGAATCGATGTCGGACGGGCCGATCCCGGCCATCGCGTAGGCGCGTTCCGCGGCGTGAACCGTCGCGGTCAATGAGGTGAACGTCGACTTCTCGTGCAGGTAGGGATGGTCGGTCGCGATCCCGAATCCGGCCACGTACACGGGGCGGTCGGTGAACTCGGCGGCCCGCTCTGCGCTGACGAGCAGCACCGCCGAGGCACCGTCGGTCTGTGGGCAGCAGTCGAGGAGGTGCAGGGGTGTGCACACCGACGGCGAGGCGATCACGTCTTCGACGGTGATCTCGTTGCGGAAGTGGGCGTAGGGGTCGCGCGCGCCATTGAAGTGGTTCTTGACTGCGACCGACGCGAGCATCTCGCGGGTGGTGCCGAACTCGTGCATGTGCCGGGTCGCGAACGGCGCGAACAGCACGGGGGCGGTCTCCCCGCGGGTGAGAATCGGATGGCCGGCCGCGGCCCGAGCGAGCAGTCCTTCCTCGGCGGACTTGTCGCGCATCTTCTCGACGCCGATCACCAGGACGACGTCGTGCACGCCGCTCGCCACGGCCATCGCTCCGACGCGAAATGCGTCGGAGCCGGACGGGCATGCGTTCTCGATGCGGGTGCAGGGAATGCCCGCGAGACCGATCGCGCTCGGCACGGTGTTGCCGGCGATGCCTTCCTGTCCCCACAACGTTCCTCGTTGTGTCGCGACGAACGCGGCTTCCACCTGGGTGGGATCGAAGCCGGCGTCGACCGAGTCGCACGCGGCACGAAACGCCCCGTGTGCCATGCGCTCGTAGCTCTGGTCGAACAGCTCGCCGAACTTGATGAGCGCGGCTCCGACGACCGCCACGCGGTTCCAGGCCATGACTACTCCTCTGGGACAGGGTCGAGCGCGCGGGCTTTGAGGCCGTAGACGGGTACGCCGCGCTCGTGGGCGTAGCGGCGAAGCACGAGCTCGACGGGCGTGCCGATGGCGAGGTCGTGGCCGTCGCCGATGGCTTGCAGCATGATGCGCGCGCCGTCATCGAGGTCGATGACCGCGATCGGCAGCGGCGCGACGAACGGCGCGGGCATGGTCTGGTTGATCACGAAGGTGTGCACCACGCCGGTGCGGGCAAGCTCGACCGGGTCGAGCTTCGTGCCGCCGCACGACAGGCACGCCGGGTGGATGGACGGCGGGGTGTTGAGCGTGCCGCAGTCGGTGCAGCGTGCCGCGAGGAGTCCGAGCATCTCGTCGGCGCCGCGCACGAACATCGCGCTGCCGGGTGGAACACCCATGGGGACGGTCTCGCCGGCGGCAACCAGATCACCGCGGGCTCGCAGCGCGGTGGTGTAGTCGATCTCGGTACCCGCCGCGAGCCGGGCGGTGAGCTCGGCGGCGCCGGGCACCGGTCCGGACGCGTTGATCGTCACCCCGGTGGTGCGCCCGCCTCCGAACCCGACCACGGCGACGACGCCGGTTGCATCGAGTCCGGCGATTCCCCCGAGCAGCGCGGCGGCGGCGCCACAGTCGCCCACCTCCGCGAACACCGGTCGCGAGGCGAGGGCGTCGGTGACGCCGAGCTCCTTGGCGGTCGTCGCACCCAGGCGGCCGTCTGGATCGGGGAGCGACCAGGCGCGGGGCGTGAGCGCGGCGAGGTGTTCGCCGACCTGTCGGATCGCGGGCAGGAAGATCTCCTCGCGGAACAGCCGGGCGTCGTAGACGTCGCGTGTCGTGGCTTCACCGTCACCGCGGTAGCGGTCGAGGAGCGGTCGCGTGCGAGTGACGCGCGAGCCGAGTGCCGCGGGGCCGGTGTCGGCGGTGAGCACGACCGCGGCGGCACCGGCGCCGGCGCGCGCCTCGTAGCCCGTGCCGGGTCCCGGTCGGAGCACATCGGCCGCGACGACGAGCGCGGTGCGAGCCGAACCGGCGACGATGGCGTCGGCCGCGGCGAGCAGGGCCTCCATTCCCGCGTGGGTCGAGCCCGCCACCAGCGCACCGGCCGAGCGGTCGGACAGGCCGAGCGCGGCGGCGAGCACCGCGTGGCTCGGACCCTCGGCGAACGGTGGGCGTGTCGTGCCCCACCACAGGCCGTCGATCGTGGCGGGGTCCACGCCGGCGTGTCCGAGGGCCCGCCGTGCCGCCTCGGCGGACAAGGTGAGCACGTCCTCGTCGGGGCCGCAGACTGCGGCCGTCCCGCGTCCGCCGCCCCGGCCCCAGCCCTTGGCCACCGTGGCGGCCGGGAGACGGAAGGCCGGGAACGCGACACCGACCGCGGCGATGTGAGCCGGACCGCGCGTCGAACCCGGGCTGACGTGAGTGTCAGGTGTCACGCGTGCACTCTACCGGGCCCCCGTCCAAGCCGACACGGCCGGACAGCCCGGCCGACGACGGCTCGTACGGGGGCCCGGCACGCCGAGCCCGGCGCGGGATCGTGTCGTGTCGTGCTCCGACCTGTTGCCGTCGGCCGATCAGCTGCGGCGGCCTCGGAAGCGCCCTCGCACTTCGTAGGTGATGCCGTTGCCGCTTCCGCCGTTGGCTCGCTGAGAGCTGAAGAAGAGGCGATCACCGGCCGGGCTGAACGCGGGCCCGGTGATCTCCGAGCCCGGCTGGTCGACGATCTGCAGCAGCGGCCCGACCGTGCCCCGCGCGCGATTGATGACGTTGATCTGCATGGCCGAGTCCGGCTCGGGATCACCGTCCTCGGCGACGAGGATCTCGTCGGCGCGGCTCACCGTGACGTTGTCGACCCCGCGCAGCGGGCCGTCGGTGACGAGATCGTCGTCGTAGATCACCGAGAGCTTCCGGTTCCGCAGGTCGAGCATCCACACGCGGTCGTCGCCCTTGGTGGTGAAGAAGACCGAGCGGTGCGATCGCCAGATCCCCTCGCCACCGTCGAACGCGGTCGAGTCGTCGGGACGGGGGCGCGTCGCGCCGACGGGCCCGTCACTCACCGTGATCCAGCGGATCCGGCCTCGGGTGACGGCGGTCGCTTCGCGCACGAAGGCGCCGTCGTCGGTGACCCGGGCGACCTGCAGCCGACCGGATTCCAGGCTCGGGTACTCGTCGGGGGTGAACCGGTAGAGGCGACCGTCGGACGAATCCTCGGTCAGATAGAGCGCGCGACCGCGCGGATCGACCGTGACCGCCTCGTGTTTGAAGGTGCCGAGCGCGGGGCGAACCACACCTTGGGAGGCTTCGAACGGGTCGCACTCCCACACCTGGCCGTCGTCGTACTCCTCCGCGGACAGCCAGGTCTTCCACGGTGTCGGACCGCCGGCGCAGTTCCGGGTGGTGCCGGACAGGATCCGGTAGGCGTCGGCGATCTCGCCGTCGCGTTCGAATCGGATCGCGCCGGCGCCCCCACCGAGCGCCGGGGTGGTCTCGCTGTTCGAGACGTACACGAAGGCACCGTGGCCGCCCGGCACCGTGAAGCACGCGCCGCCGTCGGGCGCCTGATGCCAGACGTAGCCGGTCCCGGCCACGGGTTGGTCGGTGATGGCGACGACGCGGCTCGTGAAACCGTCGGGGAGCCTGATGCCGTTGGCATCGGGCGCGCCCAGCGGCCCGTAGGGGTCCTTGACCGTGCCCACGACCCGCGCCGCGCCGGCGGCTTGTTCCATGATCCCGGGGGCCACGGTGGTGCCGGCCGCAACGAGCCCGGCGGCGCGCAGGAACTCTCGACGTCGCACCCGGCAACGGTAGCCATCGGGCGTCCGAACTGACAGCGGGAGGTGGTCGGTTGGGGTTCTCGGTCTTGCTCAGCAGCCGGTCGCAGCGGTGAGGGCCCGACACACTTGCGCCATCCGCGGTGGGGAGAGCGTCGTCACCTGCCGCCGCAGGGTGTGGCGGCCCAGCGTGTGGAGGTTGTCGAGGTTGACGACACAGTCAGACGGGACGCCGTCGTGCTTGGACGTGAGCTCGACCTCGGACACGAGCCCGCGTACGGTGCGGGTGAGCGCCGCCACGACGACCGACCCGATTCGGTCCGCGACCGGGTCTCGCGTGATGACGAGGACGGGCCGGTCACCGCCGGGTGTCGCGGCGAACCAGATGTCACCGCGCTGCATCGGCCCAGTCCGACCAATCTTCCGCCGGGCCCCAGTCTGCGATGGTCGCGAGTGACTGCTCACCGTTGTCGAGCGGCTGGTCGGCCCAGCTTTGCGCGTCGTTCTCGCTCGCAAGGCGGGCCAGGTGGTGGCGCAATGCCTCGCGCAGCAGCTCGGAACGGTCCACGCCCAGCCGCTCGGACCACATCCGAGCCGCAGCGGCTTCGTCGTCGCCAACCCGGAAGCTCAGCATCGTCATACCGAAAGGATAGCTCGTATGACATCGAGCGCCCCTGGACCAGATCGCCACCCTGGAATGTCTCGAGCCGACGGGAGTCTCCCACGGGAGTCGATGTGACGAACCCGCTACGAAGAGTGGGCGACGGCGGTCACACCGGTCAGAGGGGTGTTTCCCATCTTCATCGCCGCTGGTCAAGAGGTCGGTCACGACCGTACCGAGCACGGCCTCCACACAGAACCTCACCCCCGCTCCACACTGCAAAGCCCAAGGATCGGTCGCCCTCCGGAAGCAACAAGGACCCAGTGGGAGCTCCCGGGGCCCCGCCAACGGATCCAGTCCGAATCCCGGCACGCAAGCAACTGACCCGGACGGCCGGTGCAACGACCGGAGGGTCGGACGCTTCACTGTCCTCGCCGGGCCGTCGATACGTGCGAGATGCAAACAGCGCAGGTCCGTCGGGTCCAGCCGGGAACGGCCGAAATCTGCAGTTGGCGAGCCCTTCGGGACTGTCTCAGGCCATGAGTACCGTGAGCGCATGGACGTTGGACGGGCAGATGGCCGCAGCTGACGACGTGCTCGCGTGGACCGCTGAGGGTGAGTCCGACACCCAGGAGTTCAAGGAGAGCCCCTCCTCTCGCGACGCTGGCCTGAAGACGTTGTCCGCCATGGCCAACCTTCGGGGCGGGCGGGTGCTGTTCGGCGTGCGGGACGACGGAACGATTGCCGGGGTGCAGAACGGCGCGCGCACGCTGGAAGACCTCGCCGGAGCGATCAAGGCGCACTTTCAGCCCGAGCTGCAGCCGGACATCGAAGTGGTCGAGGTGCAACCCGGTCGCCACGTGATCATCGTGAGCGTGATCGAGGGTCGGGCCCGTCCTTACAGCTACCGGGGCAAGTCCTACAGGCGCATCGGTCGCACGACGACCGAGATGACCACCGAGGAGTATCAACGTCTCTTCCTCGAACGACATCACGCGGCCGAACGCTGGGAGACCACGGCGTCGCCGCTCACATTGGCCGATCTCGACGCGGACGAGATCGTCGCGTCAATCGACGAAGCCGTGGCTCGTGGTCGGGTGAGCGACCCGCTGTCCCGCGACCCGATCGTCATCCTTCGCCAGTTCGGACTGATGCGGACCGACGATCTGACTCACGCCGCCACGGTGCTGTTCGCGCGACCCAGCCAGCTGCTGCCGTACTACACGCAATGCCTCGTCAAGCTGAACGTGTTCGACGGCACGACGAAGGACAACCCCGTCGAGAACTCGCAGGAGCACCTGCCGGCGATCGCGCTGATCCGTCGCGGCGAGGACTTCTTTCGGACCCATCTGCCGATCACGACGACTATCGATCCCGACGACCTCCAACGTAAGGACACGCCGGCGTTCCCGGTGGTCGTGCTGCGAGAAGCGCTCGCGAACGCCGTCGCCCACCGCGAGTACGAGACGGGAAGCGGTTCGATCAGCCTCGATATCTACGACGACCGCGTCGAGATATCCTCGATCGGAACCTTGCACTTCGGGCTCTCGGTCGCCGCGCTGTACCGGCCACACGAAGCCCAACCTTGGAATCCGCTCATCGCCGGCCTGCTCTATCGGCGTGGCGTCGTCGAGAACATGGGCAGCGGGACGCTACGCATGGTGAACGCGTGCCGGGCCGTGAAGCTCCTCCCGCCGATCTTCGAGGACGACGGCACGAGCGTCCGCGTCACACTGATGCGCCCGGGCAATCTCCCGCCCCAACTCCGCGCCCTCCAGCTCTCCGATCTTCAAGAGCAGGTTCTCGAGGGGCTGATTCGTGAGCCAGGCCAGTCGGCTACGGCGCTTGCCGCCGAGACGGCGGGCTCGCGTGAGCGCACCGTGCAGCACAACCTCAGGCTGCTCAGCGAGAAGGGGTTGGCTCGGTTCACCGGGACGACCAAGGACCGGAAGTGGTATCCGTCTGGCCAAGCTGATCTTGAGCATCCCGGCTGACGGAACGGAGACTCACGGGCGGCGTCCCGATCGTGCCCTCTCACGGTCGGCGGGATCGTTGCGGAATCCCGGCGCCAGACGACGCTGCAAATGCCCAGGTCAGGGAGCTGTATTAGCACTCACTGCCCGGCAGTGGCGGGATCGTTGCGGAATCCGGCACCGCTCCGAGCCGGTGGGTCCCGATGAGCCCCTGCTCCCCCAGGGTGGGGCACCCGGGGCGTCGAGGCTCTCGATCTTGACCAGTACAAGGACGCGTACCGGCGTCTGCGTGAGGCCGAGCCAGCCATCGCCGAGGAAGAGCAGGACGAGGTAGAGCAGGACGAGGTAGAGCAGCACGTCCTACCGTTCAGTCCCCGGTCTCACCTGCCGACAACTGGTCTCGGGATGGACGACCTCGACGAGCTTCTGAACGGCGTGAGCACAACGCTGCCGCAGCTCCTGCCCCCAACTGCCTACTGGGAGTCGGCGGCCAGGCAGAAGCTCGACGCGGCGGCGCGACCTGGAGAGCTGTTCCTGTACTACGACCCCATCGGATACCGGGAACCTCACGGCGTCGCGATGCAACGCGAGCCGATCGCATCCGCCGGTGTCATGGCCGCAACGGACCAGCGACTGCTCTTCGCCACCGAGTATCCGCAGGTCCCAGTCCTCGCCTTCGGATGGACTGACATCTCCCAGCTCGAGCAGGAGCAACGCTCGTGGTGGCAGGGCGGCCGCAAGTACATGCGCGACCTGACGCTGACCACGAACCCCGGGGCTCGGTACCGATGGGGCGTCGGGACGGGGCTCGCCGAGACCCTCGTGATGCAGTGGTCGATGCGGCACACGACGAAACGCACGAACGCGCCATCTACGGATCGCTCGGAGCAGGCCGGCGGCTCAGTCCGGTCACCACGCGACTGCATCGACGTCGGCGTCTACGCGCAGCTCTTGCGCGGCCGAGCCGCGGCCGGCGCCAGGCTCGGGGAGATGACCGTCGAGGGGACGATCGAGGCGCGTGAGTTCCCTGCTCTGGTTTGCTATCGCATGTTCTCCTACCTACCCGCTCTCGCAGATCCCGACGCGGAACGGGCCGTCGCGGCACGTGCAGCGTTCGCGGGCGGATACTGGATGGCGCGAGAGATGCTCGACGCGACGGACGGTTCCTTCGTGTACGAGAGGGTCGGCACGGGCGAACCGGACGCCCGAACGATTCGGCGCATCAACGAGTTCACGAGCCGATTCCATCCCGTGCTGCTCCTTGATGATCTGGGGTTGAACGAGTCGGTCATCGCGTACACGCTGCGTCTCGCGCACGTGTTCACACCTGCGCAACGCGAGGCCGAGTTCGAAGGTCTTCCCGAAGCGTGTTTCGTCGGTTGGGCGGCGGGCCTGGCGACCGGTGTGGCCGAGGTCGAGACCTGCGGACGGCCCGTTGCAGACCAACGCTGCGGGGAACTCGACGGTCCGGTCATCGTGGATCCGCAGACCGCGGCGCTGAACCGGGCCCTGGGCGTCGACATCGAGGCGGTGCCCACGGACATCGGGGTCGAGTACATCTGGACCGACGAGGACCTCCAGCACGCAGCGTTGGGCGATGATCCCGATGAGCTCCGGTCGAGGCTCGCAGCGCATCGGCTCGCGCACGCGGAGGAGGCGGCGGACGCGCTGCTCGACGAGCTCGTGGAGTCGCTCGAAATCGACCCGGCGTGGACGGTCCGTGAGGACAGGCGTATGACATGGTGGAGCTACGCACTGGCGCAGCAGTTCCACGTTGGTGAACCGCTTGAGCGCGGCGGCGAACTCGTGGCCCCGGTCACGGTTCGGACCGATCTGCTGCGCGACATCGATCCCGAACATCCCGTCGTTGGGATGCTGGACTCCTTCAACGCTCACTGCTCGACCAGTGCCTGGGTCCATCACCCTCAGAGGTGGCGGTGGGATTCGAACCCACGTACGGGGCTTTGCAGGCCCTTGCCTGAACCACTCGGCTACGCCACCTGGTCCGGCGCCTGATCAGGTGCCGGACCAGTCAGGTTAGTCGTCACGGTGTCGGCCGAATCGGGCCGATGGTCCGAAACGTCGCGCGCCACCGCGGAACATATGGCGGCGGTGTCCGCCGGTCAGGCAACGCGCGACGGGTCGAGTCCGTGACGGTGTCGAGGCCGGATGCTACGTTGCCCAGCGGCCTCGTTCGAGGCCGATCGGCAAGGGGGGATTGGCCATGCTGGCTGTAGGACTCGACTTCTTCACACGGGATGCCGGCGCGTTCTACTCGCGGTGGAGTCACGTCCTCGTCGGCGTGGCCTGGATCGGGCTGCTCTACTTCTTCAACCTCGTGCAGGTGCCCGCGTTCGCCGAGATGGAACCCGCGGCGCGCAACAACACGATGGACAAGCTCACGTGGCGCGCCCTGTGGTGGTTCCGCTGGGCTGCGCTGGCCACCGTCGTCACCGGCATCCTGCTCCTGATCTTCCAGGAGCAGTTCAAGGGCGACTACATGAAGACCGCTCCGGGCATCAGCATCTCGGCCGGCGTCCTGTTGGGGCTCACGATGTTCGTGAACGTGTGGGGGATCATCTGGCCCAAGCAGAAGGTCGTCATCGGGAACGCCCGCGCGGTGCAGGCGGGGGGAGAGGCCGACCCGGCCGCGCCCGAGGCGGGGCGACGGGCGTTGCTCGCGTCGCGGATGAACACCATCTTCTCGCTGCCGTTGCTGTTGTTCATGGTTGGGACTTCGCACTTCCCCTACAGCAGCGAGCTCGACACGAGCGGCAGCAAGCGAGCGCTGTTCTGGGGCATCTTTCTCGTCGTGTGGGCGCTCATGGAGCTCAACGCGCTCGGGCTGCTCGGCGGCATCAAGGCCGGAGGTGCCCGCCTGATGTTCGACACCCACCGCAACGCGGTCTGCACGGGGTTGGTGTACACCGCGTTCTCGGTGTTGCTGTTCGCGTTCGTGCTCAGTAGCTGAGAGAGCGACGGCCCCGGCGAATGCGCCGGGGCCGAGTCGGCCGTGCGCGCTCGGCGGCTACCAGGCCAGGAGGTCGGCGACCCGGCCGCGATGCACGGCCGCGGTCCCGAACATGGCCGCGTTGGCTTTGGCACGACGCACGTAGATGTGCATGTTGTGCTCCCACGTGTAGCCGATGCCACCGTGGATCTGGATGCCCTCCTTGGCCACCAGGCGCTCGGCGTCTCCGGCGGCGGCCTTCGCCATCGAGGTGGCCAGGCTGCGTCGCTCGTCGTCCTCAGCGATGGTGAGCGCGGCGAAGTAGCCCATGGCGCGCGCCCGCTCGATCATCACGGCCATGTCCGCGAACTTGTGCTTGATGGCCTGGAAGGACCCGATCGGAACGCCGAACTGCTCGCGTTCCTTCGCGTAGTCGAGCGAGACGTCGAAGATGGTCTGCACGACCCCGACGGTCTCCACCGCCAGCGCGGCGGTCGCGGTCTCGATCGCGCGGCGCATTGCCGCCGCGACATCGGGGCCGGGCTCTCCGAGCCCGTCGGCGGCCGCCACGGTGACGCCCTGCAAGCTCACCGTGCCGGCGGAGCGGGTCAGGTCGAAGTCGGCGATGGGCGTGATGGTCACGCCCGGCGCGTCGGTGCTCACGACGAAGGCCCCGACGCCTTCGTCGCCGGTGGTGTCAGGTATCCGGGCTACGACGACGAGCCGGTCGACCGCCGGGGCCTCGAGCACCCAGGGCTTCTCGCCGTCCAGCACCCAGCCGTCCCCGGCTGGCGTGGCCGTGGTGGTGACCTGGCCGGGGTCGTCGGCGTCGCGTTCGAACACCGCGAGCGATCCAGTCGCGCCTTCGGTGGCGACCGGTTCGAGCAGGCGGACCTGCTGGTCGGGGTCGCCGGCTTCGACGACGGCGGCAACAAACTGTGACACCGTCGGCAGCAGTGGCCCGGGGGCGATGACCCGTCCGAGCTCTTCGGCCAACACGATGAGCTCGACCGTGCCGAGCCCGATGCCGCCGGCTGCTTCGGGCACGGTCAAGCCCGGCCAGCCGAGCTCGACCATGTGGCGCCACAGCGACTCGGGTGCGGCCTCGACCCCGCGGGCGCGTTGTTCGACGAGCTCGCGCACCGATGCCGGCGTGCACTCGCGTTCGAGCACGGCCCGGATGCCATCGCGCAGCTCGTCCTGGTCGGTCGTGAACTCGAGCTCCATCCCGGCCGGTGACCCTAGCTGACGTCCGCGTCAGGCTCGGTGCTCACTCGTCGTGCCAGTGCCGAGCGATCGAGCTTCTCCATCGCCGTGAGCGGCAGCTCGGCCGCAACGACGAGGGCCTCGGGGAGCTTGTAGGCGGCGAGGTGGCGCCGACCGTGCTCGCGCAGGCTCGCCAGCGACGGCGGCCGGTTCGGGTCGGTGGGTACGACGACCGCGACTCCGATCTCGCCCATGACGGGGTTGGCCCGGGGCGCCAACGCGATACCGGCGACCCCGGGTGCGCGCGAGAGCACGGCTTCGACTTCGACGGGATAGACGTTGTAACCGCCACGTACGTACATCTCCTTGGTGCGACCGGCGAGCCGCAGCCGCCCGAGGTCGTCGACGAAGCCGACGTCGCCGGTGCGTACGAACCCGTCCGCAGTGAAGGCCGCCGCGGTGGCCTCGGGGTCACGCCAGTAGCGCGCCATGACCGCGGGGGAGCGGAGGCAGACCGCGCCGACATCGCCGGGGGTGACGGGGCGGTCGTCGTCATCGAGGACGGCGAGATCGACCGCGGCATGCGGTCGGCCGACGCTCTCGATCGCGTCCTCGGGCGGGTCGTCGAAGGCGGTGCCCAGCCCGATTCCCGCCTCGGTGCACGAGTAGCGGGTGGCCAGCTGCGCGTCGAACCGGGCGCGGGCTTCTTCCGCGAGTCCGGGGGTGACGGGTCCGCCGCCCACGACGATGAACTGGACGCTCGAGAGATCGAACCGATCGAAGTCGGGATGGCGCAACATGAGCGCGAGCTGGGTTGGCACACCGCCGGTACTGGTCATGCGTTCGGCGGCCAGCAGCCGGAGTGACTCCTCGGCCGACCAGCGCTGCATGATGAACGTGGTCGACCCACGCCGCAGGCTGCCTTCGAGCTTGGTCATGACACCGACGTGGGCGAAGGACGTGCCCGCGCACGTCCGTGTGCCGCCGCCCCAACCCTCGCCCACGTCGGTGTGGGTGATGAAAGCGAGCTGCCGGTGGCAGTACAGCGCGCCTTTGGGGGCGCCCGTCGTACCCGAGGTGAACACGATCGCCACGGGGTCGTCCGGCGATGCTTTGATCACCGGGGGCGCCGCGCCCGGCACCCGCAGCCCGGCGAGACACCCCGAGATGTCGTCCGCGTCCGCCACGACCTCGCTTGCACACGCGTCGGTCGCAGTGTCGGGTGTCGTGAGCGCGAAGCGCGGGTCGGCGCGCTCGATCACGACGCCGCGCTCTGAGGCGGTGAGCCGGGTGTTCACCCCCGCAGTGATCGCGCCGAGCTTCGCCGCGGCGAGGTAGCCGAGGAGGTACTCCGCCCCCGGCGGTAGTGCCAACGCTACGACGTCGCCGCGACCGACCCTGCGACGGGCGAGGCCCACGGCGACCTCGTCGGAGAGACGGTCGACGTCGCGGTATGACAAGGACCAGCCTTGCGGCGTGACGTAGGCGGTGCGGTCGTCGAAACGGCGAGCGGCCTCGCGGGCCGTGGCGGGGAGCACGGGTGGAACCTAGCGAGCCGGGCGCGCCGCGGTGGCCGACCCGGCCCGGCGGTGCGGTAGTCGGTGGCCGGCCGACTGCGGGCCGCAGGCCGATCAACCCGCTAGGTTGAGCCGTCTCGGCGAGACGGGGGTCGATGTGCCGGAGGCGAAACGATCGCGCCGAACGAGCCGGAGCGCGTCCGACCGAGAGCCGGTCACGGGCACGCCCGCCCGTCGCCGTGAGCTGCGCGCCCAGGGCCGACGAACCATGCAGAGGCTCTCCGACGCCGGCATCCAGGTGTTCGCCGAACGGGGCTACCACGCCGCTCGGGTCGATGACATCGTGCGCGCCGCACACACGTCGCACGGCACCTTCTACCTGTACTTCGCCAACAAGGAAGACCTGCTCCGTGCGCTCACGGTGGACTGCGCCGAGGCGCTCTTTCAGCTCTCGAACTCGCTCGACGTGATCGACGGTCAGCTCGATTTCAGCCGGCTTCGAGGCTTCCTCACCGAGTTCCTTGCCATCTACCGCCGCTACGGCGTGGTGATCCGGGCGTGGATGGAGGGCCAGGTCGCGGACCGCAAGGTCGCGCGGCTCGGTGTCAAGGCGTTCACCCGGATAGCGGCCCGGCTCGCCGAACGGATCGAGGAGAGCGGCGCGGCCCAGGCGGTCGACGCGACCGCCTCGGTGAGCGCGCTCATGGCGATGCTCGAGCGATTCAACTACGCGGTGTCGTCACGCAACCTGGATCTGGACGATGACGTCACGATGGACACCCTCACCCTGATCGTCCAACGCGGCTTCTTCGGCGCCACGGTCTGACGCGTCGGGTCGCGCTCACCGGTTCACTCCACGCCGAGCAGGGTGGTACCGGCCGAGCTGAACCAGCCGCCGGTGCCGTTGACACACGCGATGCGAGCGTCGGGGACCTGGCGTTCGCCGGCCTCGCCGCGGAGCTGCTTGGTTGCCTCCACGAGGAGGAACATCCCGCGCATGCCCGGGTGGCAGCTCGACAGGCCGCCGCCGTCGGTGTTGGTCGGCAACGCGCCGCCGATACGCATCCTACCGTCTTCGACGAACGCGCCACCCTCGCCCTTCGCGCAGAAGCCAAGCGCCTCGAAGGTCATGACCACCATCGATGTGAACGCGTCGTAGAGCTGGCAGATGTCGACGTCGGCGGGGGTCAGCCCGGCACGTTCGAACGCGAGGGCGCCCGACTGCTTGGCGGGGGACTCGGTGAAGTCGGGCCACTGGCTCATGGTCGAGTGCGACGTCGCCTCGCCCGTTCCCAGCACCCAGATCGGCGTGCTCGGCAGGTCCCGGGCCCGCTCCTCGGAGGTCAGCACGATGGCGCCGCCGCCGTCGGAGCGGATGCAGCACTGAAGCTTCGACAGGGGATCGGCGATCATCTTTGCGCTGAGGACGTCTTCGATCGTGATTGGATCGCGGTAGTACGCGTCGGGATTGAAACCGGCGTTGTAGCGCGACGACACCGCGACCTCGGCGAGCTGTTCGAGGCTCGTGCCGAACTCGACCATGTGCCGGCGGGTCGCCATGGCGTACTTCGCGATCACCGTGTGGCCGAACGGAACGTCGAACTGCACCGGACCACGCGCCCCGAACGCGAGGTTCGCGCTCCGCCGCTTCGCCTTGAGGTCGGATCGAGTGGTGCTGCCGTACACCAGGACCACGACCTCGGCGTGGCCGGCTTGTATCGCGGCGGTGGCGTGTTCGACCATGAACTCCCACGTGCTGCCACCCACGCCCGTGCCGTCGACCCACGTCGGGAAGATGCCGAGGTACTCCGAGACCTCGATTGGCGCGAGCAGTCCCATGCCGTTGGACGCAAAGCCGTCGATGTCGGCCTTGGTGAGCCCGGCATCCGCGATGGCGCGGCTCGCAGCCTGGTAGTGCAGCTCGAACGGTGACTTCGTGTCGACGCGTCCGCAGTCACTCAGCGCGGCACCGACGATCGCGACTCTCCTGCTCACAACGCTCCGTTTCGTCACGTTCGCCCCGGCCTTCCGGTCAGGTTCTGCGTTGCGCAGCGACGCCAGACCTGACCGGAAGGCAAGGGGGCGACTACTTGCGGCCCTGCGCGTCGATGCCGGGGTTGGCCCAGTTGAAGTGATAGCGGCCGAGGGTGTGACCGACGCGGGCCGGGTCCCACTGGGTGGGGTTGCCGTCCTCGTCGGTCGAGAAGAACTCCTCGCCCATCTCCCATGGCTTGTAGACGCACAGCGAGTTGCCGACCATGCGCACGACCTGGCCGGTGACCGGCTTCGAGGCGTCGGACGCGAGCCACGCCACCGCGGGTGAGGAGTTGGCCGGGTTCATCCTGTCGAACTCGGTGTACTCCTCGGGGTGGCGGATCGTGATGTCCTTCCTGGCCTGGCCGACCATTCGGGTGAACCCGCCGGGGCCCACGCAGTTGGCGCGCACGCCGTAGCGCGTGAGCTCCAGGCTGGCGATAACCGTCATCGCGGCGATGCCCGCCTTGGCCGCGCCGTAGTTGATCTGGCTCGCCTGGCCCTGCAATCCGGCGCTGGAGACGGTGTTCACGATCGACGCCGACGGCTGACGGCCGGCCTTCGACTCGCTCCGCCAATACTCGGACGCGTGACGCATCGTGTTGAAGGTCCCGTACATGTGGACCTTGATGACGGCGTCGAAGTCTTCCGGCGCCATCGAGAACATCATCTTGTCCCGCAGCACACCCGCGTTGTTGACGAGCACGTCGAGCCGCCCGAACGCCTCGATCGCCGTGTTGATGATGTTCTTGGCGCCGTCGAAGTCGGCGACGCTGTCGCCGTTCGAGACCGCCTCGCCCCCCCGGCCCTTGATCACCTCGACGACCTGGTCCGCGACCTTCTCATCGGCGCCGTCGCCACTCACCGACGTGCCGAGGTCGTTGACGACGACCTTGGCGCCCTGATCGGCGAGCATGATGGCCTCGCCGCGACCGACGCCGTTGCCGGATCCCGTGACAATCGCGACCTTGCCGTCGAGCATGCCCATTTGCGCGTTCCTCCCGGGGAATGAAAACTGACGTCGGCGTCACCGTAGTCGGCGCTCCCCGCGGCACGCCAAGGTGCGGGGCGCAGGATGGCGGAGTGACAACCGGCGCGTCAGGCGACCGGTCCGGTGTGCGGGAGGGGATGCGATGGCGGTCGATCGGAGCATCATCGGTAAGCCGACGAGCGCCGTTCGCGCCACCGTGGAGCGCGGGCCGATCGCCAAGTTCGCGGCCGCGCTCGGCAATGACGACCCCGTGTACTCGAACGCGGACGCCGCGCGTGCCGCGGGGTGCGGCAACGTCCCGGCACCGCCGACGTTCACCTTTGCCCTGCCGTACTGGGCGACGGCCGCCGAAGACCAGCCGCCCGATCCCACTGACGGGGAGAACCCGATGCACGCGGTGATGGGTGAGCTCTTCGGCCAAGGCGCGCTCGTGCTCCACGGCGAGCAGGGCTTCACCTATCACCGGCCCGTCGAGGTCGGGATGGTGCTCGACGGGCGGGGCGTGGTACGAGACGTCTACGAGAAGGAGACCGACGCGGCCACGATGACGTTCGTGGTCGTGGAGACCGAGTGGACCGAGGCGGCGACGGGCGATCCCGTTGTTACCGAGACGTTCAACCTGATCGCGCGCCTACCCAAGTAGGCCACAACACCGGGAGCAACACTGTGGGGCGATTACACGACAAGGTGGCGATCATCACCGGGGCGGGCCAGGGAATCGGTTTGGCCTACGCCGAGCGTTTCCTCGCCGAGGGTGCCAAGGTCGTGGTGGCCGAGCTCAACGACGACCGGGCCGCGTCCGCGATGACCCAGCTCGACGGCAAGGGCGATGCGACGTTCGTCAAGACCGACATCGCCAACGAGGAGTCGGCCAACGCGTGTGCCGCTGCGGTCGTCGAGCAGCTCGGCACGATCGACATCCTCATCAACAACGCCGCGCTCTACTACGACATCGACAACGCCAACAACGACTTCGAGTACCTGAAGACGGTCTTCGCCGTGAACCTGCACGGAGCCTGGCTCATGGCGCGGGCGTGCGCTCCCGTGATGGTGAAGGGCGGGGGTGGGCGCATCATCAACCAGTCGTCGGGTGCGGCGTACATGTACAACATGCCGATGGGTGCGGGGGACTTCCACGAGGTCGGCGCGTTCAGCTACAGCCAGACCAAGTGGGGGATCATCGGGCTCACGAAGTTCCTGGCCGGCCAGCTCGGGCCGTACAACATCACCGTGAACTGCATCGCTCCGGGGGTGACCATGACCGAGGCGACGAAGAAGATCGTGCCGGGGGAGTTCATCGACATGATCCCCGAGCTCATGTCCGCTATGAAGCAGAAGCTGGAGCCCGAAGACCTGACCGGTACGGCGGTGTTCTTCGCCTCCGACGATGCTCGCCTGGTCACCGGCCAGACCCTCTGCGTCGACGGTGGCGCCTCCATGCCCGCCTAGGTTCGGCGGTCCCACCCGCGTCCCGCCCGCGGCGGCCCGACCGCGTGGGACGGACCGCCCCGGCAGCAGCAATCCGATCGCGACCTGATCGAGTCCTCGTGCGTGTGTGGGGTGTGAGGATGTCGCCGGCGCCACGCCGTTGACGTCCGATGCGGAACGAGGGCTCGCCGGTGCCGCTCGTCTACGAGCCGTCGGCGCCGACGAAGAGGTCGATGGGGACGTCGGCCGTCTTCCTGCCGGCGATCGCGTAGTAGTAGATGGGTTCTCCATCGATGGAGAGCCGGTGCCGGTAGCGCTCGAGGTGGTGGATCTCCAGGTAATCGGTGAACACCAGCTCCCGGACGGTGCGGGAGAACTCGGTGCTCTCGCGCTGATCGAGGAACGTGTCCTTGATGTTGAAGGCGATCCATCCCCCGGGCTGGATCAGGTTGAAGGCGTTGATGAATGCCCGGGGTGGGATGTCGCCGAAGCCCAGCGCGGCGACGGTCGTGAGACAGTCCAGACTCCACGACTTCAGCTCGGTCCGGGTGTCCTCGTCGATGTTGGCGAAGTCGCAGACCAGGTAGTCGTCGTAGACCCCCGGGCGATCCCGGAGGTAGGCGGCGTGGGCCTCGGGGATGAGGTCGGCGCCGACCAGCCGGGACACGCCGGCCCGGCGCAACTCCTCGCCCATGATGCCGTTGCCGGCACCGAGGTCGAGGACCCGCAGCGGGCTGGCGTGCCCACCGGACCGTTCCACCGCCGATTTGAGAATGCTGGCCACCTTCGCCGGTGACTCGCACTTGAGGCGGTCGTAGAAGATCTGCTCGTAGAGCCCGGGGTGCTGGTAGATGACGTCGTAGTCGTGGAATCGGATCCGCCTCGGACCGCCTTCCTCGTGCAGGAAGAAATGGACCTCATCTTGGTCCAGGCGCTCGGTGCCGGTGTGGGGGAACTGGATGCGGTTGCGCTTCATAGGCGGGTCCTCGGGGCTCGTGGAGCCTCAAACCTATCGGATCGCCACAGCAATCGATCTCGAGGGTGTTCGCGGCCTTTCCTAATGGCCTGAGCCAGCCACCAGGAGGCCGAGGAGCGCGAGGGCGATCCAGGCGATGGAACCGGGGCGGGTCCAGAACGACTCGTCGGGGTCGAGGCGACGCGGCACGGTACCGAGACCGAACGGAAGCTCCGCGTAGTGGTCCTCGAAGTACCGGCGTCGGGTGGCCGGGGCGGACGCGAGCACCTCGCCGGGATCGTCCAGGTCGACGACGACCAAGTCCACGGTCTCGTCGATGGCCTGGAATCTGGGAGCCGGTCGGCTGCGGAGGGCGGCGCCACGCATGCCCACGATGGTAGCGACCCGCACGTCTCGGCTGGGAAGGCGCGGCCGCCTGGGTAGACCAACCGCCGGGGGAGCCTGATAAGCCAGAGCCCGGCAGCTCCCTGACCGACTGTGCAACCCCCAGGAGCCCACCGCCCGACAGAAGGATCCGAGATGCCCGAAGCCGTCATCGTCGCCACTGCCCGCAGCCCGATCGGTCGGGCCAACAAGGGCTCGCTCGTCGATGTCCGTCCCGACGATCTCGCCACGGCGATCGTCCGGGCCGTGCTGGATCGGGTGCCGGCTCTCGATCCGGCCGAGATCGAAGACGTCGCCATCGGCTGCGCGCAGCCCGCGGGGGAGCAGGGCTACAACCTTGCCCGGGTCGTGAGCATCCAGGCCGGGCTCCCGGATGTGCCGGGCACGACGGTGAACCGGTACTGCTCCTCGTCGCTGCAGACCATCCGGATGGCCGCCCACGCGATCAAGGCGGGGGAGGGCGACGCGTTCATCGCCGCAGGAGTCGAATGCGTGAGCCGATTCGGCAAGGGC
>DASRPD010000035.1:0-50013 GCA_035646535.1 Acidimicrobiia bacterium | reverse complement strand
GTGGATCGGTGACCTTGATCGTGGCCATGCCCATGGCGCGCGCGGGCTTGAGGTTGACGCCGAGGTCATCGAGGAACACGACGTGCGGCGGCTCGACGCCGAGCTGCGCGCACGCCAGCTCGTAGATCGCCGGATCGGGTTTGCGGAGCCCGACGATCGCGGACTCGACGATCTCGTCGAACAGCTCACCGGTCGGGTCCCAGGGGCCTTCCCGGTCGCGCCAGTTGTTGGTGAGGGCGCCGACTCGGAAGCCGCCGGCCCGGAGGGCGCGGATCGCCCGAACCATCTCGTCGCGTGGTCCGAGCCCGGCGGTGATTCGGCCCATGAGCGCGGCCGCGTCGATCTCACCACCCGCGGCCTGGCACTCGGCCTCGAAGGCGGCCGCGAACTCGCCCATGGTGAGCTCGCCCCGTTCGAGGCGTGACCACGCGCCGTCGAGAGGGTCGGCGAGGACGACCTCGCTGAGGAACCGATGGGGGAGCCCGCGCTCGCGCTCGTAGGCCCGGAAGCCGTCCAACGGGGACGGGAACACCACACCGCCGAGATCGAAGATCACCGCGCGATACGCCACGGCGCCGCACGCTACCGGCTCGGCCGAGCGCATCATCTCATGGCGACGGAGGCCGGGGTTCAAGGGTCGATGAGGACGCCCGGGTTGAGGATGCCGGCAGGGTCCAGGGTGGCTTTGGCCGCGCGTAGCGCGTCGGCGAACAGGTCCGGGCGCTGGCGGTCGTACCACCGGCGGTGGTCTCGGCCCACGGAGTGGTGGTGGGTGATCGTGCCGCCGTGGGCGATGAGCGCGTCGGCCGCGGCTGTCTTGACCGTGGCCCACTGCTCGAGGCGCACGCCGGGCTCGGCCGCGCCGGGCGCGATGACGGTGAAGTACGGCGCGGGACCGTCGGGGTACACGTGCGTGAACCGACACGTCACCACGGCGGGATCGGCGCCGATCGAGCGGAGCGCGCCTCGGGTCGCGGCCATCACGCCGTCGTACAAGGCGGGGAACTGCTCCCACGTGCATGCCGTCTCGAAGGTCTCGTTCACGAGGCCGAGCCCCACGAGCGCGTCGCGGGTGTACGGCGCGCGGATGAACGCGTTGCGCCACGTACCGGCGGCTCCTTCGCGTCCTGGTTCGCGAGCCGACGACCGCGCGTCGTCCACGTCACCGTCGTGGTCGCGCGCACACTCGACCGCACGTTCCAGCCACGCGTCGAGGGGATGGTCGGCCGACTCGAACGCGAGGAGGAGCAGATGCGCACTCCCGTCGCCGGCGCCGGTGAGTCCAGCTTCGGTCGCGTCGATCAGGCGGCAGTTCGCCGGGTGCAGGCCGGATTGGGAGACCGCGCGCGCGGCATCGACGCCGGCTTCGAACGTGGAGAAGCGCGCGGTCGCCGACGAACGGAACGTTGGCCGGTCCTGGAGGCGCATCCACGCTTCGGTGATAACCCCGAGAATGCCTTCGGAGCCGCAGAACATGCGGTCGGGGGACGGCCCTGCGCCCGAGCCGGGAAGGCGCCGGCTCTCGAGCACGCCCTGGGGCGTGACCACCCGTAGCCCCTCCACGAAGTCGTCGATGTGGGTGTACAGCGTGGCGTAGTGCCCACCGGAGCGCGTCGCGATCCAGCCACCCAGCGTCGAGAACTCGAACGACTGGGGGAAGTGGCGCAACGTGAGATCGTGGGGTCGGAGCTGGTCTTCGAGCGCCGGTCCGTACACGCCCGCTTGGATGCGCGCCGCGCGCGACGTCCGGTCGATCTCGACCACGCGCCCCAACCCGGCGAGGTCGACGCTCACCACGCCCGAGTACGCGTCGCCGACGTCGCACTCGACACCACCCACGACCGACGAGCCCCCGCCGTAGGGGATCGCCGCCGCGCCCGCGTCGTTGCACCAGTCCAACACGGCGACCACGTCGGCCTCGTCACGCGGGTAGGCAACGACGTCGGGCGGGTGGGAGAAGTCGCGCGCGTAGCCGCGAACGATGTCTCGGAACGACTTGCCGTAGGTGTGCCCGGCGCGCGCCTCCGTGTCGGTCCGACAGATCTCGGCCAGCGTCGGGGGAGGATCGAGCCGAGGCGTGCGGAGGTCGATCTCGGCGAGCGTCGGCGGGTCGGTGACCGTCAGCTCGGCCAGCCCGAACCGCGACTCGAGCGTGCCGGCCATCGATCGCTGTTGGGCTCGGGTGGGACCCTCGTCCTCGTAGCCCCAGCCCCAGAACCGTCGTGCCCGTGTGCCGTCCACGGGCCGAAGGCTAGGTTGCGAGCCTTGACCGATGGCGAGGCGATCCGCGCGCTGATCCACGCGTACGCCGAACGGCTTGATCACGGCGATCTCGACGGCGTCGCCGATCTGTTCGCGCGCTCGACCTGGCGGACGGGCGAGCGCCCCGAGGTGTTCCGGGGCGTCGAGCAGGTCCGCCGCATGTACGACGGCGTGATCCTCTACGACGGCCGCCCCAACACCAAGCACGTGATCACGAACGTGTCGGTGTTCGACGGGGCCGCCAACGAACCCCCCGACGACGCGCAGGCAACGGCCCGTAGCTACTTCACGGTGCTGCAAGCCACGCCGGAGCTCCCGCTCCAACCGATCATCTCGGGCAGCTACCACGACACCTTCGCGCGCAGCGCTCCGCTCAGCGACGGTGGCGAGTGGTACTTCACCGACCGGCTCATCCTCGTCGATCTCGTCGGCGATCTCAGCCATCACATGCGGATGGGCGCGGGAACGCCCGCGCGCACCTGAGCCCCGATCTGAACCCACGAGCAACGGGAGACCAGCGATGCCGACCGACCGCGAGCTCGTCGACCAGCTCACCGAGGTGTGGGAGTCACTGGGCGATTTCGGCGACAGCCTGAGCGAGTCCGAATGGAAGACCCCGACGGAGTGTCCGGGCTGGTCGGTTCAGGACAACCTCGCCCACGTGATCGCCATCGAGTCGACCATCCTCGACCGACCCGCACCCGACCACACCGCTCCCGGCGGCACCCACATCAAGAACGACGTCGGTGCCATGAACGAGATCTGGGTGGACTGGTACCGCACCCGCTCCGGCGCCGAGGTGCTGGCCGACTTCCGGGAGGTGACCGCCGCTCGCCTGGCCCAGCTCAACGCGGCTGATCATGACTTCGGCGCCGATTCGTGGACGCCGATCGGGCCGGGAACGGTTCGTGATGCCCTACCGTTTCGCATCTTCGACACGTGGGTGCACGACCAGGACATGCGCCGGGCGGTCGATCGCCCGGGCGGCGCGGCCGGCCCGGCCGCGGCGACGGCGTTCGATCGGATCCAGTCGATGGCGCCGCGTTCGGTGGGCAAGAAGGTCGCTCCGCCCGACGGCACGACGATCGGTTTCACCATCGCCGGGCCCCAGGCGCGCTCCTTCACCGTCCGAATGGAGGCCAAGCGCGCCGGGTTCGTCGACGATGTCGCGCCGGAGGACGCCGACGCGCACGTGAGCATGGATCTCGACACCTACGTGCGGCTCGGTACCGGCCGCGGCGACCCGGACGTGATCGTCACCACCGGTGACGTCGGATTCTCCGGTGACGAGGATCTCGGGCGTGCCGTGGCGCGCACCCTCAACTTCCTGTTCTGAGGCGCGTCCGGCGAGCGGGGCGAGGCGCGGGCGTGCGCGGAGTCGTCGGCGGCCCGGGCGTCTCTACAGGACGAGCTCGGCCATGACCCGAAGGGCTTCGGGCTGGCCCGCGCCGAGAATCATCGTGTTGATGCCGCACTCCCGCCACGGGCCCAGCCGATCGGCGATGCGCTCCTTCGGGCCGAGCAGGGCGATCTCGTCGACCAGCTCGTCGGGCACCGCCGCAACCGCTTCGGCTTTCTTGCCGTCGAGGTAGAGATCCTGGATCTCCTTGGCCGCGGCCTCGAACCCGTAGCGGCACGCGAGGTCGTTGTAGAAGTTCTTGCCGCGCGCGCCCATCCCGCCGATGTACAACGCGGTCATGGGCTTCACCGCATTGCGGAGCGCGTCGAGGTCGTCGCCGACGAGCACCGTGACGGTCGGCGCGACGTCGAAGCTCTCGAGCGACTTGCCGTTTCCCGCGCGGGCGAACCCGGCGTCGACCACCTCGCCGTAGGTCTCGGCGAAGCGCTGCGGTGAGAAGAAGATCGGCAGCCAGCCCTCGGCGATCTCCGCGCAGGTCTGGACGTTCTTCGGTCCGATCGCGGCGAGATAGATCGGGATGTCGTCCCGCCGGGGATGCACGATGATCTTCAGCGGCTTGCCGAGACCGGTCGCGTCGTCGCCGGTGTAGGGGATGTCGTAGTGCGCTCCGTGGTGCTCGAGCGGGCCCTCTCGCCGCCAGATCGTGCGCACGATGTCGACGTACTCGCGGGTCTTGGCGAGCGGCTTGCCGTAGGCCTGGCCGTGCCAGCCCTCCACGACCTGCGGTCCCGACAGGCCGAGTCCGAGCATGAACCGCCCGCCGCTCATCATGTCGAGCGTGGCCGCGGTCATCGCGGTCATCGCCGGGGTCCGGGCGGGCATCTGCATGATGGCCGGACCGAAGTTCATCTGCTCGGTGTGGGCCATCAGCCAGGTGAGTGGCGTGACCGCGTCGGTGCCGTAGGCCTCGGCGGTCCAGCCCGAATGGAACCCGAGCCGGTCCGCTTCCTGGGCGAGCGCGATCGCGCCGTCGAGGCCGCGGCCCCAGTCCTGGTACCCGAAGTTGATCCCGAGCCGCATCGGCCCTCCGTCCGGTTGCCGGTTCGTGGTTGCTCATTGGTGGGGTGAATCTAGGTTGCCGTGCTCTGCCCCGTCAGGCCCGTGCCCCCGGGCGGCGGCCGCTGGACCGGACCGCCGACGCGCCGCCGTAGGCTGGCCGACCATGGAGCTCGTCACCAATGTCGTGTCATCGCCCACCGCGAAGCGCCTGCTGCTCCTCGTGCACGGCTACGGCGCCGATGAGCGCGATCTCGGCGGACTGTTGACCTACCTCGATCCCGAGGGTCGGTTCTGCACCGTGCTGCCCCGCGGGCCGGTTGCCGCGCCCGGCTCGCCCGGGTTCTCGTGGTTCGACATCGCGCCCGGCGGCTTCGACGAGGCCGGGTTCGAGGCCTCACTCAGCGCGCTCGACTCGCTCGTCGACGCACAGTGTGCCGAGCACGGGCTGGAGCGAACCGAGGCGATCCTCGGCGGGTTCTCCCAGGGCGCGGGTCTGGCCTTCGCGCTCGGACTCCGGCGCGGCGCGGTGGCACCGGCCGGTGTGCTCGCGATGAGCCCGTTCAGCCCCGCGCTCGCCGGCGCGGACCTCGACTGGGACGCAGCCGCGCACGTGCCCGTCCTGCTCCAGCACGGGACCGAAGATCCGCTCATCCCCGTTGCCTCGTCCCGCGAGCTGGCCGAGACCTTGATCGGTCACGGCGTGCCGACGGTCTATGAGGAATACCCGATGGCCCACCAGGTCGCGCTGGAGAGCATCCAGGCGGCCCACGCCTGGCTCGACCAGATCGTGGCCGGCGAGGAACCAGCCGCCGAGCTGCCCGAACCGCCGCCCGAGCCGCTGGTGAAGCCGGTGACGGCCGCGGCGTTCGAGGCCGAGGTGCTGCGCAGTGACGTGCCCGTGATCGTCGACTTCTGGGCGCCGTGGTGCCAGCCATGCCGCCAGGTGTCACCGATCGTCGAGCAGATCGCGCACATGCGCGAGGGCAGCTACAAGGTCGTGAAGGTGAACATCGACGAGGAACCCTCCCTCGCCCAGCAGTTCGAGGTGCAGAGCATCCCTCTCATCGGCCTGTTCCGCAACGGCCGTATGGAGCGCAAGTCCTTGGGGGCCAAGGCCCGCCCCGAGCTCGAAGCCGAGCTCGGGATGCTCGTCATTCCCTGAGCCCGGGCTTCCCGAGGTCCGATCTCACCGGGGCTCCGATCCGACCGGTGCACCGATCTCGCCCGAGAGCCGGCGAGGCGGCGCAATGAAGCGGTCGGATCAGCCGGGGCGGACGGCGCCGACCGGGCTGCCGTACATCGAGCGGACCTTCACGACGTCGCCGGTCTGAGGCGCGCTGATGACCTGGCCGCCGCCGACGTACATCGCGACGTGGTTGCTGCCGCCGGGACCCCAGAAGACGAGGTCACCGGGCTGGAGCGCGTCCATCGGCACCCGGGGGAACGCCTGGTACTGGGCGCCCGAGTAGTGCGGCATGGACACGCCGGCAGCCGCCCAGGCCGTCATCGTGAGGCCCGAGCAGTCATAGCTGTTGGGGCCGACCGCGGCGTACTGGTACGGCTTTCCGAGCTGCGCGTAGGCGAAGGCCACCGCGGTGGAGGCGCCACCCGACGCCGGGGGCAAGTCGACGGGGGTGACGTTCCCGCCGCTACTCGAGCCGGTGTTCGCGGCGGGCCGGGCGGCGGTGAGCTGTGCGGCCCGGGCACGGTCGGCAGCGGCCTGGCGGGCCTGTTCCTCGGCCAGCAGGCCGGCGAGCTCACCCTTGGTCTGGCCGAGCAGCTCCGCCTGGCGGGCGTTCGCGGCCTCGATCTCGGAGCGGGCCGAGCTCAGTCGCTCGCGCTCGGCCTCGGCCTGGCCTTTGACCTCTTCTTGCTGTGCCTTCTGCTCGGCGAGCACCTCGCGGGCTCGGGTCAGGCCGTCGACCAGTGCGTTGTCATGGTTCGAGGCGACCGCCGCGTACTTGCGCCGCGACGCGATCTCGTTCACGTTGGCGACGTCGACCACGTCGAGCGGCGTGGTGTTGCCGGCACCCTCGTAGATCTGTACCGCACGGTCGGCGAGGAGACCCTCGAGCCGGGTCGATTCCACCCTGGCGGCCTCGGTGCGAGCCTGGGCCTCGGTGATCTTCGCTTGGGCGAGGTCGAGCTCGTACTGGGCGCCGTTCATCTGTTCGGAGAGGATGTCGGTCTTCCGACCGTTCTCGTCGATCGCGGCCTGGAGACGGGCCGCCTCGGCCCGCTTGTCATCGATCGTGTCACCGTGGGCGGATCCGGGGACGAGGAGGAGACCGCCGAAGAGCCCGACGAGGCCGACGGCGAGCGTGCGTTTGGTTCGATTGGTCCGGAGGTTCAAGAGGGATGCTCCCTTGGTTGAACACGGTCCGCTCGATGCCGAGCAGAGCTCTGTCGTGTTGGCGATGTGCGCCGGCTTGGGGTCAGTGCTTCTCGCGGTCACGAGCGTGGTGGTGCTGGTCGTGCAGGGGACCTCACTGCCCCCTCGAGCAACAATCCCGCGTGTCTGCTCTCGCGCGAGCACGGCACCCGGGGTCGATGACGACGCTCGTCAGGCTACCGGCCAGCTACTACGTCGTGTTCTGCCCAGTCGTCCGGTGGTCCCGCCCGGCCGGCGAGGCACCTCGTGTCCGTGTCTTCGCAGGTCAGGGCGCTACGACTTCCCAGCCGGGGGTCAGCGCGGGCCCCGGAGCCTTCGCCAGCCGGCCGGCGATCTGGGGGACGCTCCAGCTCATGGCCTTTCCGAGGCCATCGGCGACCGCTTGCCATTCTGGCGGGTTCCAGCCCTCGGCGGCGGCCACGAGCGTGGTGTCCTGGCGGAGGTGGACGAACGCGGGGAGGTGGGTGAGCCCGAGGCTGCGCACGAGCGCCCGGTCGGGATCGGTGAACACGAGGGAGCGCGTCACGTCGTCGCCGAGGATGCGTCGGGCGATCGACGCGTTACCGGTGACACACACCGCCGTCGTGCAATCGGCATCGCCGAAGACCGAGAAGATCGAGTTGATGACGGGCCGCCACTCGCTCGCCGCCGGCCGGTCGGGGAGCACGACGAGGCACAGGTGGAACATCGTCAGCCAGTCGTCGAGCGTGCGCGCGGTTCCGGCCAGGTCGCTGAGCTCGAGGCTGGGATCGGGGTTCTTCGTCGCCACGCTCCCGACGCTATCGCGGTGGTTGGCATAACCTCCGGGTCGTGAGCCGACGCGATCAGATCACCATGACGCCCGACGAGGTGCAGGCCTTTCTCGACGCCGGACGGGACCTGCAAGTCGCCTCGATCAACGCCGACGGGACACCCCATCTGGTCACGATGTGGTACGTCCGAGACGGCGAGGACCTCGCGTTCTGGACCTACAGCAAGTCGCAGAAGGTCGTGAACGTGCAGCGCGATCCTCGGGTGACCGTGCTCGTGGCCACCGGCGACACGTACGAGGAACTGCGCGGCGTGTCGGTGAGCGGCCGCGCCGAGATCATCGACGATCTCGACCAGGTCCTTCCCTGGGGCGAGCGGATCTTCGAGAAGTACTGGGGTCCGATCACCGACGAGGCCGTGCGCGAGGGTGTCCACGCCATGGGCGCCAAACGGGTGGTCGTCGTCGTCAAGCCCGACGCGGTGGTCTCGTGGGACCACAGCAAGCTTGCCGGCGTCTACTGACCCTGATCGTTCACGAGTTGTGATGGGCTGACCGGTCGCGTCCGCGGGAAAGCCCTTCGCCCGGCCGCCGGGAGGATCCGGGCCCATGGCGTGCCGGGCCCATGGCGTGTCCGCGGCATTGCAGAACCTCGACTGTGCGCACGTCTCGAGCAAGTCTGCGCTCGAAACGCGCGCCCGGATCGCGGGACCTCCGAGGTCACTCGTGCACGTCGACGCGGTGACCTTCGAACTCTTCGATCTTGGAGGCGGCGGCATCGACCAGCTTGTGGGAGAGATCAGAGAGGGCGCGTGCCACTGCGAGCTCTTCACCGATCCGGGGCCGGTCAGGGTCCTTGGGCGCGCGCCGGGCTCGTCCCCATCCGCCAACCTCCCAGTCGCCGACCCGCAGCAGCGCTTTCGCCTCGGTCTCATGCGTGTCCTCGTCGATGACCAACTCGATCGTCCAGACCTTGCTGTCACTGTGCAGCTTCATCGCAGCCTCCAACCATCACCGGGCAGTCACATCGTCGGCGATACCCGAGCCGCGGTCGAGAGGCGAAAGTCCTCGCGAGTTCGAGGATTCCCGCAAGCCGGATGGGAGCCCACCGTGCCTCGAGATGCCCCCGGCAGGCCCACCGGGTGCTCCACGGTCCACGCGCGCCTGGCTGTCCCGAGCGTCAGCTCGGGTCCTTTGGCCGTAGCCGAGACAAGATCGGCCGGGCACACTCGCGTTGAGACGACGCGGAGGTTGAGGCGACGCGGAGACCGTCATGGCAGACAACGGACGAGACGACAACGGTGATCACCGGCCACAACCGCGGCCACGGCCCATCGTCGCGCGGACGGCGGCGACCGAAGTGGTCGAAGCCGACGTGGAGGTCCGTGGCCTGTCGGAGCACGAGCTGGTGGCGGGCATCGAGCGCCTCCGTCGTGACCGAGACGCGGTGATCCTCGCCCACAACTACCAGATCCCGCAGATCCAGGACCTCGCCGACTTCGTCGGTGACTCGCTGCAGCTCTCCCAGGAGGCGGCGGCCATCGACAAGTCGCTCATCGTGTTCTGTGGTGTGCATTTCATGGCCGAGACCGCCGCGGTGCTCTGTCCCGACAAGCGGATACTCATTCCCGATCCGGAGGCCGGCTGCTCGCTTGCCGCGACCGCACCGGTCGGCCAGGTTCGAGCCTGGAAGACAGAACACCCAGGTGCGGCCGTCGTCGCCTATGTCAACACCGACGTGGCGGTGAAGGCCGAAGCCGACTACTGCTGCACGTCGAGCAATGCCGTCAAGATCGTGCAGTCGATTCCGACAGATCGGGAGATCCTGTTCTTGCCCGACATGTTCCTGGGGCTCTACATCGAACGCATGGCCGGCCGCAAGCTCCACTTGTGGCTCGGCGAATGCCACGTGCACGCAGGGATTCGCAGCGAAGATGTCACCGCGCTCATGGACGCCCATCCGGATGCGGATCTGCTCCTGCACCCCGAATGTGGATGCATCAGCCAGTGCATGTTCGCCGTCGCGGAGGGCGAATTGCCAGCGGATCGCACGTTCATCCTCAGTACCGGAGGGATGGCCAAACACGCCCGCGAATGCGCCGCGCCGATCGATCTGGTCGGCACCGAGGTCGGGATGCTGCACCGGCTGCACCAGGAAGCCCCGACCAAGACGTTCATCCCACTCAAAGACGATGCGATCTGCGACTACATGAAGACCATCACTCTGCCCAAGATCTACCGGTCGCTCCGCGACGACGTGTACGCGGTCACCGTCCCCGAGCCCACCGCGAGCCGTGCCCGCCTCGCGATCGAACGCATGATGACCATCACCTAGATGTGCTGCCCCGCCACGCGTCCAATGTCTTCGCCTCGGGCAACCGGTAGAACGTGCTGTTGATCTCCACCGTGTCGAACACCGAGGCGTACTGCTCGAGCCAACGTGCCGTGGCCAACCCCTCCGGATACAACACGGCACGCCAATGCTCGTATTCGTCGCCCGAACATCCGACCCGAAGCGCGCCCCCCGGGCTCAGCGGCCGCTCAGACACGACCGAGAGCGGCCGCCGCTCAGCCGACGGCCGGTGTGCGCCGGTGCGGGAGCATCGTGGCGACGCCCTACTTGTCGACGCCTACTTGTCGAAGTGTTCGACGGTGGCGTCGGGTCCGGGGAAGAAGAGCCCCTCGTGGTCGTCGTGGCTCCAGCGGACGAGCCACGGCGGCGCGCCTTCGTCGCCGTGAACCTCGAGCACCTTGGCATCTCGGTCCGGATCACCCACATGGTGACCCTTGATCAAGAGCCGATCACCTATCGCCGCTCGCATCGTGGCACTCTCCTCTCTCGCTCAGTCACGCGGTGAGGCATGCGGGTACCGTTCGTCCCCGCCGCCGTCGCCGGCGCTCGGTTCGAGGATCTGCCCGGCGCGATGGGCGACGGACAGGTCGTCGATGGAACATTGCGCACCATCGATCTCGTTCCAACGGTCGACGACATCGGCCGCCGCCCCCGAGCTCTCGCAGAGCTCGCGGTGGATCACCTCACCCTCGCGCCAGACGAGGACCTCGACCGTCGGCGCCTCGTTGCCGAAGTCAAGCCCCTCATGACCTCCAGTAGCGAATGCCGACCTCACCATGTACTTCAGCGTGCGTCGCATCTCTCCTCCGCGACAGGGGCGAAGGTCACTGCCAGTCGCGCGACGTGACACCTGGCCCTCCTTCTCCGGGCCGATTCGGGTGAGACTGCGCGCCAATGGCGATTGACGGACGAGCATGGCGATTGAAGGAAGGGGAAGCGCTACGGAAACTCGTGACCCACGCGGGCGTCGCCTGGCGCGTCTACGAGAGGCCGAGGGCCCGCAGCATCGAAGGGGGCATGCTGTCGTCACCGGCGGCGAGCATCGCGGCCTTCTCGATGTTGATCGCGTCGCGGTCCCGTTCGATCCACCGATCCCACGGGCCCGGCGGGATCGCGCCGTCGACGCAGTGCCGGAGATAGCGCTCCAGGTCTCGTATGTCGGCCGCGCCCCCGATCGGCCCGTGGCCGGGGACGATCACCTCGGCGAGGTCCGGCAGGATCGCGAGGGTGTCGGACCAGGTGGCGGGGTCGCCCTGGAAAGCGAGTGGAGTGACCCCGAAGAAGCAGAGATCGCCGGCGAACAGGACGTCGGCATCGGCGACGAGGGCCATGAGATCGCCGTTGGTGTGTCCGGTGGCGGGGAGGACCTCGATGCGAGGGGTGAGCATCGACGCCGCGTCGACGATGTGCGACACCGGTCGGGTCCCGGTCTCCTCGAGGTCGTCGAACTCCTCGGTGAACGCAGGCATGAAGGCCTTGTAGGCGGCGATCGGCATGGCCTCGTCCAACAGCGCGCCCGTCGCCCGGGAGCCGAGGACCATGGCATTGCGAAACGCGGTGGTGCCGCCGACGTGGTCCACGTGGGCGTGGGTGAGCAGCACGCGCTTCACCGGGAGGTCGAGAGCCTCGACGGCCGCGGCGAACGGTTCCCACTGCGATCGCACCATGAGGGTGTCGATGATGGTCAGCCCGTCGTCGTCGGCGACGACACCCGCGTTGGACACCCCCGACTCGCCGCCCGGCTGCAGCCAGACGTAGATCCCGTCGGCGAGCTGGTCGAGCCTGGTCGGCGCCATGACCGAAGGCTATCGACGGGCCCGCGCCTCGGGCGATCGGTGCCACGGGTCGGTTGGAGTAGGGAACCGGTCCGTTCTAGCCTGGCCGGCATGTCTGAACGCACCCGCAACCTTCCCCGCCGCTCCTGTCTCTCGGTTCCCGGATCGAGCGAGAAGATGCTCGCCAAGGGCCCGAAGCTCGGCGCCGACATGGTCTTCATCGACCTCGAGGACTCGGTGTCGCCGCTCGAGAAGGAGGAGGCTCGCGGCAAAGCCGTACGCGCGATCACGACCCAGGACTGGGGCGAGGCGATCGTCTGCGTGCGAGTGAACGCCTGGGACACGCCGTGGACCGCGTTCGACGTGCTCGAAGTCGTCGGTGAGTCAGGGGAGCGCCTCGAGGAGATCATGCTCCCGAAGGTGCAGACCGCGGCCGAGGTCGTCGCGATGGATCTGCTGCTCACCCAGGTCGAGACCCGAGCCGGGCTCCCCCGCGACCATATCGGCATCGAGGCGCAGATCGAGACCGCGCGGGGCCTCATCAACGTCAACGAGATCTGCGCGGCGAGCCCGCGACTCGAGACGATCATCCTCGGGCCGGTCGACATGTCGGCCTCGATGGAGATGCCGGGGCTGCGCGGCGGGCTCGAGATCCCCGAGTACCCCGGCGACTACTTCCACTACGTCTTCGTCCAGATCCTCATGGCCGGTCGGGCCAATGGCCTCCAGGTGATCGACGGTCCCTACGTGAAGGTGCGCGACTCCGACGCGTTCCGGGAGTTCGCGACCCGCGTCGAGATCCTCGGCTACGACGGGAAGTGGGCCCTGCACCCCGATCAGGTCCAGATCCTGAACAGCCTGTTCTCGCCGAGCCAGGAACAGTTCGACAAGGCGTGGAGCATCCTCGACGCGTACGAGAAGGCCACGACCGAGGGTGACCGCAAGGGTGCGGTCATGCTGGGCGACGAGATGATCGACGAGGCCAGCCGAAAGGTCGCAGTCAAGCTCGTGAGCCGCGGCGAGCGTGCGGGCATGAGGCGGGCCGCGAGCTAGCCGTTCGCGTCAACCGGCGTCGATTGGCTCTTCGAGGTCGTCGACGATCTCGTCGACGGTCTGGATCGGGCGTCGACCGGATCGCTGACCCCACACGGCGAACGCGACGACCAGCGCGATCGACAGCCCGGTCAGCCACCACTGGTACTGGGCGACCCAGTCGGTGATGTCCACGATCACACCGGTGAACTCGCCGGCCACGAAGCGGATGAGGATGAGCCGCGCCACCATCGTCGTTCCGACCGCCAGGCCGAAGCTGAACGCGCTCATGCCGCTCGCACCGGCCAGCAACAGGACCAACGGGTAGCCCGGGAGGAGCATGAGGACGGGGAAGCGCGCTCGGCCGAACTGGCGTTCCACCCAGCGCACGATGCGCAGGATCGGACCGGACGCGCCGACGTTGCTCTGCTCGAGCCATTGCACGGCTTGGTCCCCGTACCGGCGGCCGACGATGAAGTAGAGCGACGCGATTGCCGCGTAGCGCACCAGGGGGATCGCGAAGAACGCGAGCACGTTGAGCTGCGGGGAGGCGAGGATCAGATACCGCATCCGTGAGTTCAGGGCGATGAGCGCCAGGGGCTCGTTGACGAGCAGTGTCGGCGCGAGCGCGTCGCCGATCCTGGCCGCGATCGTGAACACGACGATGGGCGTGACGAGCATCGCGAGCTGACGGCGACGGGTCCGTCGGTTGGTCTCGGCGGCGTCGAGCGCCTCATCGTCCTGGGCCGGCATCCGGCCAGCATCGCGAATCCACGCTTCTGGCGGAGTGCGGTCGTAGCATGACCCCTGAATGACACCCGTGTGATTCAGGGGTCGGCGGAGAAAGCACGTGGGGTAGACGCCATGGACGTGACCTACCGGTGCGGTTGGTGTCGTGAGCACGGCGCGCCCGAGGGCGGCGCTCCGGCAGTGCTCGTGGCCCGCGGCAACCGATCCCCGATCGGCTATCGCTTCGTCCGCCATCGCGGCCGCGACGGTGACACGCTGGCCATGGAGCCACTGGGCGTGCTGGCCGGCCGATGGCAGGTGCGCTTGTGGTGCGAAGGCTGCGGTCGCGCCCTCACGCCGCGCCGGGCGAGCGCGCTCGGCCGCATCTACCAGCGGGCGCTCCGTTCCGAGACGAACGAGGTCTACGTCGACTGAGTCAGGCTCGCGAGCTCGGCGCGCGCCGAGCACGTGCCTGGCTGAGCGCCTGAGCCGTGAGTCGGCCCGAGCGCTGAGTCGGTCCGAGCGCTGAGTCGGTCCGAGCGCTGAGTCGGTCCAGCTCAGGCGGCGAGGGCTTGCTCGGCGAGGCGACGAGCGATGACCCGGAGACACAGCGTCTCGTCGGCGCCTTCGAAGATCGAGAGCACCCGAGCGTCGACGAAGTAGCGCGAGACGGGGAACTCCTCGGCGTAGCCCATGCCCCCGTGGAGCTGCATCGCTTCGCGCGTGACCCATTCGGCCGCCCGGCAGACGTAGGCCTTCACCATGCTCGCTTCGAGCGCGCCCTCACCCTTGGCCATCCGCCGCGCGACCGCGTAGGAGAACTGGCGACCCGCCTGGATGAGCGCGGCCATCCGAGCGATCTTGACCTTGGACAACTGGTAGTCGAACACGGACTTGCCGAAGACCTTCCGGTCCTGGGCGTAGGTCAGGCCCGCTTCGAACGCCGCCTCCATGAGCCCGACGGCGCGCGCCGCGGTCTGGAGGCGTCCGTTCTCGAACCCCTCCATCTGCAGGTAGAAGCCCTTGCCCAACCCGTCGTCGAGACCGATGAGGTTCTCCGCGGGCACGAACCAGTCGTCGAACGCAACCTCGTAGGAGTGCATGCCGCGATAGCCGAGCGTGTCGATGGCGCGACCCTCCATCTTCCCGCCCCGCTCGCCGGTGAACTCGAAGTGGTGACCGGGCGCGGGTGGCTTGTCGATCACGAACACCGAGAGGCCGCGGTGACCGGCGCTGCGGTCGGGGTCAGTGCGTGCGAGGACCATGAGGGTGTCCGCACGACCGGCAAAGGTGCACCACGTCTTGACGCCGTTGATCAGGTAGCCACCATCAGTGGGGGCCGCCGCGACCTTGACGCCGGCGACGTCGGATCCGTAGTCGGGCTCGGTCACCATCACGCCGACGATCCGTTCACCCGACGCGATCGGTGGCAGCCAGGTGCGTTTCTGATCCTCGGTGCCACCCTTCACGATGGCGCGGGTGAGGATCTCCGGACGGGTGATGAGCGCGCCGCCGGCACCGAGCGAGCCCCACGAGAGCTCCTCGGTCGCGACGACCATCGCGAGGTAGTCCGACTCCCCACCGGCCGCGAAGCCGCCGTACTCCTCGGGGACCGACAGGCCGAACCCCCCGATCTCGGCGAGCCCCCCGATGATCTCCTCGGGGATGTCCGCGTTCTCGCGGTGGATGTGCTCGGCGACCGGGCGGATCTTGTCCTCGGCGAAGCGGTGGAACGTGTCGCGCACCATGTCGAAATCGTCATCGAGGTGGGTAGGCCCGGTGCCGGCTCCGACGACGCGATCGGCCAGCTGCTCCAGGAACCTCGGGTCGCGGTAGGCGGCGACGAAGGTTCGGGTCGCGGCGAGGTCGCCAGGTGCTACACCCCAGGACTCGTCGCGGCCGATGAGCCGCGATTCGATGTCGGCGATCGCGTCGGCGACGAACGCGAGGGCGAGCATCTCCTCGAGCTCACCGCGCGCGCCGTAGTCGACCATGACGCGACAGGCCTCCAACGCGGCGGCGGCGTGGGCGAGGTCGTAGGCGACGACCTGGTGCTCGTCGAGCTTGGAGACCGAGATGCGATCGCCGTCACGAGATCGCTCGGCCAGCGAGTGAGCTGCGGCGTCGATGATCGGCGCGGCGACATCGACGGCGGCCGCGGCTCCGATGAGGGCATCCGACATGGACGGGAGGTTACCGACCGGTACGGAAATGCCCCCAACCGCGGGTGAGACTCGCTAGCCGCTCGGGGGATCGCCTGCTGGAGCTGCCGTGTCGGTCGTCGTGGGGGTCGACGGGGTCGACGGGGTCGACGGGGATGACGTCGAGCTGGCGGGAGGCGCCGTTGTCGTGGTGGGGGTCGTCGTCGAGGTCGCCTCGCCCGAGGGATGCGCTTCTGACCGCCGAACCAGAACCCGAACCAGAACCGGATGAGCTCGAGCCGGAGGACGAGTTGTCGCGCCCGGCGCCGGGGATCTGCGAGCTGCCCTCGGTCTGAACGACGGGCTGGGTGTGACCGGGGACCGTCTGGGCGAGGATTCGCCAGTAGGCATCGAGGACGTCGAACACCACCGCGGCCATCCGGTCGCCGCCTTCGGAGGTGAGGTGGACTCCGTCACTGCTGCGCAAGGTGACGCGGTTCCCGTCCACGTCGGTCACCGAGGAGGTGTAGTCACCCTCGGCGTCGACGAACCGATCGGTGATGTCGATGTAGGTGACCTCGGGTCGCGTGCGGGCTGCCTCCGCGATCACCGAGTTCAACGCCACCACCTTCTCGTTGAGGTCGTCATCGCGCATCGGGGGCGTCGACACCCAATAGACGGAGCGCTTGGCATCACCGACGAAAATGTCCATCATCTCGTTGACGCGAGCGCGGTAGTCGACCCGCCAATTGGTGCCGTCCTCGGTGACGGCATCGTCGTCGAGGCGGGGCATCATGTTGGCGTCGTTCGTGTCGATGATGAACACGACCGCCTCGAGGTCGAGCCGTGTCATCTCCTTGGTCGCGTGCTCGGGCCAGTCGAAGAACTCGGGGCTCGTGAGACCGCTCGAAGGGCGCGAGTCGAGCCGGGGCGCGACCACACCGGTCTTCGCGGCGGTTGTGCCGAGTGACACGCCGAGCGCTCCGGCGAGCGAGTCACCGCCGATCCACAGCCGGAGCGGGTCGTCGACCGAGAGCGCCCGCCCGGTCGACTCCGGGACCGCCGCGATCGGGACCTGACCCCGGACCGTCGGGCCGGGCGCCGCCGCGACCGGTTCCACGACCGGCTCCCGTTCGGTATAGGCGTACCCGGCGCCGGCGAGCGCTCCGACGAGGAGAATCACGACCACGACCCCGCCCCGCCGGACGTAGCGCAGACGGCGTCGGCGCGCGATTCGGCTCGCACGGGCGTCGACCGACGCGGGTGTGCTCGGGAGCGAGTCGAGGGACGTCATATGCAAGCGGCCGCCCTCAGGCGACCGAACCCGAAGTCTATGCCCTGGTCCGCACGAATCGGTCGCGGGAGATGGGTCGTCCGCCCGTGTCGGCGCGGGGTCCTTGGCCCGGCCTCAGGCGGTCGGCGCGTGGTCCTGGGTGCGATACAGGTCGGCGTACAGGCCGTTGGCGGCCAGGAGATCCACGTGGGTGCCTTCCTCGACGATCCGACCGTCGTCGAGCACGATGATGCGGTCGGCCCCCACGATCGTCGAAAGCCGATGAGCGATGACGATTGCGGTACGTCCGGCCAGCGCCTCGATCAAGGCTTGTTGGATCGCGTGCTCCGACTCGTTGTCCAGATGCGACGTTGCTTCGTCCAGGATCACGATCGCCGGGTTCTTGAGGAGCACCCGCGCGATCGCGACTCGCTGCTTCTCGCCGCCGGACAGTCGGTACCCGCGTTCGCCCACGACGGTGTCGTAGCCGTCGGGCAACGTGGCGATGAGATCATGGATTCGTGCGGCGCGACACGCCGCGACAATGTCGTCGTCGGTGGCGTCGGGCCGGGCGTAGCGCAGGTTCTGCCGCAAGCTCTCGTGAAACAGGTGGGGGTCCTGCATCACGAACCCGACGGCTTCGCGCAGCGACTCGAGGGTGAGGTCGCGCACATCCTGGTCGTCGATCGTGACTCGGCCCTCCGTCACGTCGTGGATGCGCGGGATGAGCAGGGCGGTGGTGGTCTTGCCCGCTCCCGAAGGACCGACGAGCGCGACCAGCTCACCGGGACGGACTTCGAAGCTCAGATCTCGCAGGATCCACGCGCTCGGGTCCGTCTCGAGGATCGTCGGGTCGGACTCGAGCGACGCGAGCGAGGTGTCCGCGGGTGCGGGGTGGCGGAACCACACACGGTCGAATCGGACGCGTCCGGCCGGTTCGGTGAGGCTGATCGCGGCCGGGTGGTCGGTGATGATCGGGGGGAAGTCGAGCACCTCGAAGACGCGCTCGAACGAGACCAGCGCGGTCATCACGTCGACCCGGGCGGTCGTGAGCTGGCTGAGCGGCTGGTAGATCTGGCCCACGTAGAGGACGAAGGCTCCGACGACACCGATCGAGAGCGTGCCCGCGACCGCGAGTCGCCCCCCGATGTAATACACGACCGCCGTGCCGACGGCGGCGACGAGGCCCAGCGCGACGAAGAGTACGCGGGTGTACAGCGCGCTCTTGATGCCGATGTCGCGGACCCGGGCGGCTCGGTCGGCGAAGTGGTCGCGTTCGGCCCCGTGCCGACCGAAGAGCTTGACCACGAGCGCACCGCTCACGTTGAAGCGTTCCGCGATCGTGGTGTTCATCGACGCGTCGAGCTGCATCGCTTCACGAGTGACGACGCGTAGGCGTCGGCCGATGCGCTTCGCGGGGATCAGGAAGGCAGGAAGCACCAGCATCGTGAGGATGGTCAGTCGCCATTCGAGGGCGAGCATGAACGAGAGGGTGACGACCACGGTGATGAAGTTCGAGACCACCGTGCCGAGGGTGGTGGTGACGGCCTGCTGCGCGCCGATGACGTCGTTGTTGAGCCGTGACAGCAGCGCCCCGGTCTGCGTGCGAGTGAAGAATGCGAGGGGGAGTCGCTGGACGTGGTCGAACAGCTCGACCCGCAGGTCGTAGATGAGTCCCTCGCCGACTCTCGAGGAGTACAACCGCTGGAGGAGCGACAGCGCGGCGCTGGCGAGCGCCAAGAACACCGCCCCGAGCGCGAGCAGCCCGACGGTGTTGCTGGTTCCGTCGCTCTCGATGGTGTTGAGCAAGGCGCCGAAGATCAAGGGCGGCAGCGCCCCGACGAGTGCCGCGATGATCACCATCAGCAGGAACCAGATGAGCTGCGCGCGGTACGGCCGGGCGAATCGCAGGACGCGTTTGAGCGCGTCGCGTTCGAGCTTCTTGCCTTTCACCGCGTCGGGGTCACGCCGGAAGCTCATCATCGTCTGGCGCATCATGTCCCAATCATGGAACGAGCGGCTCCCTCGACATGTTCCCCGGCGGCCCCTCGACATGTTCCCTGGCGGCGGGGCCGATTATCGTCGTCCCGGTGCCGACCGACCCGGAAGTGCGAGCCGAGCTGATCGCGGCGGTCCGCCGATTCGTCGAACGCGAGGTCCTGCCCGTCGCGTCGGATCTCGAGCATGCGGACGAGTTCCCGACCGAGATCGTCGCCGGGATGCGGGACATGGGGCTCTTCGGCGTCACGATCGCAGAGAAGTACGGAGGTCTGGGGCTCGACCTGCCGACCTACTGCGGCGTGATCGAAGAGCTCGCGGCCGGCTGGATGTCCCTGTCGGGTGTCCTCAACACCCACGTGATGGTCGCCAATCTCCTCAAGGCGAACGGGACCGAGGCGCAGCGTCGCCGTTGGCTCCCGGTGCTCGCGAGTGGCGAGACCCGTGGGTGCCTCTCGCTCTCTGAGGCGGACGCGGGCAGCGACACCAGCGCGCTGGCCTGTCGCGCCACGCGTGACGGCGACGAGTACGTCATCACCGGCACCAAGGACTGGGTGACGAACGACGAACGAGCCGGTCTCGTCGCGCTGGCGGCGCGTACCGACGAAGGCATCACGTGCTTCATGGTGGACAAGGAGCCCGGACCCGTCTACGGCGGGATCACCGTCTCGCGCAACATTCCCAAGCTCGGGTACAAGGGGATCGAGACCGTCGAGATGAGCTACGACGGCCACCGGGTCCCTGCTGACGCCGTGCTCGGCGGTCCCGACGGCCTGGGCCGGGGACAGCACTTCATCCTCTCGGCCCTCGAGGTCGGTCGCATCAACATCGCGGCGCGTTCGGTGGGGGTCGCACGCGCCGCGTTCGAAGCCGCGATCACCTACGCCCAACAACGCGAGACCTTCGGCAAGCCGATCGCGCAGCACCAGTCGGTGCAGAACAGGCTGGCCGACATGGGGACTCAGCTCCAGGCGGCTCGATTGCTGACCGAGCACGCCGCTGCGCTCAAGGAGTCGGGCGCGCGTTGCGACGTGGAAGCCGGCATGGCGAAGCTGTTCGCGAGCGAAGCCGCGTTTGCCATCGCGACCGACTCGATGCGGGTCCACGGTGGCGTCGGCTACACGACCGAGCTCCCGATCGAGCGGTACTACCGCGACGCGCCGTTGATGCTCATCGGCGAAGGGACCAACGAGATCCAGCGCCTCGTGATCGCCCGCGGCCTGCTGAGCCGCTACTCCCAGGACGGCTAGACCTCGGGGCGGCCTCGTCGCGGTCGTCGACCGTGCCGGGGCGACCGACCGCGGATGGCGCCCGGATGATGGGCGGCGACCCCGCCGGGGGACGGGCGCGCTGGCTAGCCTCGGCCTCCATGACGATCCACGAGCGACCGTTCGGCCGGTACTACGAGGACTTCGAGCCCGGAGACGTGTACAAGCACTGGCCGGGCAAGACGATCACCGAGTACGACGATCACCTCTTCTGCATGATCACCATGAACCACCATCCCCTGCACACCGATGCGTGGTTCGCCGAGAACGAGACCCAGTTCGGCAAGAACGTGGTCGTCGGCAACCTCGTGTACTCGCTCGTGCTCGGCATGAGCGTCCCCGACGTGAGCGGCCTTGCGATCGCCAACCTCGAGGTCGAGGAGCTGCTGCACAAGCGGCCGACGTTCCACGGCGACACGATCTATGCCGAGACCCAGGTCATCGCCAAGCGCGAGTCGGCGAGCAAGCCAGACCGCGGGGTTGTCACCGTGGAGACGCGGGGGTTCAACCAGCGAGGCGAGGAAGTGTGCTTCTTCCGTCGCAAGGTGATGGTCCCGAAGCGCAGCGCCGCCAAGCCGCGCCGGCGCCCGTACGAGACGACGGAATAGGGCCGGAACGACGTTTCGGCCATGGGTTGGCGCGGCTTGACCGGGTTCAGCCGGTGAGGAACGCGAGCACGTGGCGCCGGACGTGCTCGGGCTGGTCCAGGTGCATGAAGTGGCCGGCGGCCGGTACGACGTCAAGGGTGAGCCCGGCCGGGAAGTACGGCTGGAGCTCGTGCTCCACGACGAGATCGACGCCCATGCATCCGTCGTCGGCGCCGTGCAGGTAGAGCGTGGGGACTGCGATCGGCCCGTTTCCCGCCGCGCCGACGTCGGCCAGCGCCGGATCGCCGGGCGTGGTGCCGAGCATGGCGCGGTAGTAGCCGATCGCAGCCTCGATCGTTCCCGGAGAGCCGAGCGTGTCCTTCAACGCGCGCATGAAGTCGTGATCGGGCACGAGGCCCGGTGACCAGTCTCGCCAGAGCTTGTCGATCACCGCGAAGTCGTGCATCGGCACGATCCCCTCGGCCAGCGGCGTCTGGAAGAAGAAGATGTACCAGCTGCGCTGCAGTTGGTCGGGCGTGGTCAGGAAGCGGGTCATGAGCGCGGCCTGATGGGGGACGGCCATCGTCACGAGCTTCGAGAACCGATCCGGACGGTGGCCCACCGCGGTGTACGCCGCGATCGCGCCCCAGTCGTGGCCGATCAGGACGGCGTCGCCGTCACCTGCCAGCTCGTCGGCGAGCGCGAGGGCATCGAGCGCGAGGGACGCCACCTCGTAGTTGCCGTTCGGCGCGAGCCCGGTGGGCGCGTACCCCCGCATCCACGGCGCGACCGCGTGGTATCCGGCGCCGGCCAGCGCGTCGAGCAGTCCTGACTGGGCGTAGCTGGGCGCGTGATCAGGGAAGCCGTGCAGGCAGAGCGCGAGGGGGCCGTCAGCGGGACCGGCTTGCAGGTACGCGAAGTCGATGCCGTTGGCGGTGACTCGCAGCGGCGTGGGTGAGGTGCTCGACGTCATGATGGGATGGTATACGGGTTGACGACTAATGATTAGGGTGCTAACGCTTCGCTCGTGATGGAACCGCTGCTCGGCCGACGGCTCTTCTTCGCGCAACGAGCACAGCACGACTTCCTGGACGCGCGCCTGGCCCGTCACGGAGCCAGCCTCTGGCACTGGGTGTTGTTGCGCGCCGCGTCGCAAGCCGACGGCGCGAGCCAGCGTGAGGTGGCCGAGCGGATGGCGGTCGAGCCACCAACGCTCGTGGGCCACCTCGACAAGCTCGTCGATGAGGGCTTCGTCGAACGCCGACGTGACCGGCGCGACCGCCGCATCACCCGGGTCTTCCTCACCGCGGCGGGCGAGCGGCGGCTGGTCGAGCTGCACCGCGTCATGACCGCGGCCGAGCGCGAGTACCGATCGATTCTGAGCCCCGATGAGCTGGAGTGGCTCGGTGATGCGCTGTCACGAATCTCCGAGCACTTCCGTGGCCTGAAGGAGAAGGAGGAAGCACGTGGTCGATGACGAGGTGACCGGCGACGTCATTCGAACCGAGCGGCTGACCAAGGTGTATCCCGGTGGTATCAAGGCCGTTGACGAGCTCGACCTCTCCGTGCGCAGGGGTGAGATCTTCGGCCTGCTCGGTCCGAACGGTGCCGGCAAGACCACCACCGCCGGGATGCTGACCACCAGCGTCATCCCGACTGCGGGCCGGGCATTTGTCGGTGGCGTCGATGTCGTGGCCCATCCCACCGCGGCGAAACAGTTGATCGGGGTGGTGCCGCAGACCAACACGCTGGACCGCTCGCTCACCGTCCGGGAGAACCTCTACTTTCACGGACGCTTCTTCGGCATGAACGCCAAGACGGCCCGCGCCGAGGCGGACCGGTTGCTCGAGCAGTTCCGCCTGGCCGACCGGGGTGGCATGGAGGTGCTCGCCCTCTCGGGGGGCATGGCCCAGCGCCTGATGGTGGCGCGGGCGATCATGCACCACCCGGCCACGCTCTTTCTCGACGAGCCCACCGCGGGACTCGACCCGCAGAGTCGGATCGCCCTGTGGGAGATATTGGGCGAGCTCCACGGTGGTGGTCAGACGATCCTGCTCACCACGCACTACATGGAGGAGGCCGACACCCTCTGTGACCGAGTCGCGATCATCGACCATGGCCGCCTCCTCGCGCTCGACACGCCGGCCGAGCTGAAACGGTCGGTCGGTCTCGACGCAGCGATCAGCGTCTCGGCCGCCGGTGACCTCGACCAGCTCGCCACGGTGCTGCGGGAGGGGATCCCTCACGCGCGACGCGTCGAGCACATCGACGGTGTCGTGCGAGTCGGCGTCGAGCACATCCGCGGTGTCCTGCCCGCGATCGTCGAGGTCGCCGAACGCCACGGGTTCACGGTCAGCGATCTGTCCTCGACCGAGCCCACGCTCGAGACCGTCTTCATCAACCTCACCGGGAAGGACCTACGCGAATGAGCATCGTCACCGCCGAGACCGAGTCGAACACGAGCCTCGAGCGCCGAGCGCGCACCGCGAGCCGGATCGCGTTCCGCGCGCTCCTGCTGCGTGATCTCACCGTGTTGCGCAAGAGTCTCAGAGGGTTTCTCCCGCGCACGCTCTTGCAGCCGTTCCTGATGGTCTTCGTGTTCGCCTACGTCTTTCCCAAGATCGGCCAGGGCATCGGTGGCACCGGCGCCGGGGCCACCCAGTTCTCGACGATGCTCGTCGCCGGGGTCATCGGGCTCGCAATCATGTTCCAGGGCATCCAGTCGGTCGCGCTGCCCATGGTGCAGGAGTTCGGCTACACCCGCGAGATCGAAGATCGAGTGCTCGCGCCGATGCCGGTCGGGCTGGTGGCACTCGAGAAGATCGTCGCCGGCGCGCTCATGAGCCTGCTCTCGGCCGTCCTCGTGTTCCCCATCGCCGCGGTCGTCCCCGCGACGCCCGTGGAGCTCCACATCAACTGGTTCGTGCTGCTCACGCTCCTGCCGCTCGGCTGCTACATGTGCGGCGCGCTCGGGCTCACGTTCGGGACCCGGTTCGACCCCCGAACCGTGCCCCTCCTGTTCGGCATCATCGTGCTCCCCCTGACCTTCCTGGGGGCGATCTACTACCCATGGGAGGCCCTGGCGCCGATTCGATGGCTCCAGATCCTCGTGCTCGTGAACCCGCTCGTGTACATGTGCGAGGGCTTTCGTGCCGCGCTCACGCCGGTGCCACACATGAGCCTCTGGACCATCTACCCCGTGATGATCGGCTTCTCGGCCCTGTTCACCTGGCTTGGCATCAGCGGGTTCAAGAGGCGCGTGCTTTCCTGACGTAAGAGAGCGGCCTCGGTGCGCGGTGGGCGCCGATTCGACGGGCGGGCTGTTGCCCCGACCCGGATCTGGGTATTCTCGGGCGATGACAGGGGGCGCGAGGGTCACCTTCCATGGAGTGCGAGGGTCAACACCGTGCGATGGTCCACAGCTCGCGCGCTACGGCGGCAACACCTCGTGTGTCGCGATCGAGGCCGATGAGCACGAACCCATCGTCCTCGATCTCGGTACCGGCCTGCGGGCCTACGGCAACGCCATTGCCGATGCCGGCAACGCCGCCGGGTTCCATGCCTCGGTCCTCCTCACGCATCTCCACTGGGACCACGTTCAAGGGCTGCCGTTCTTCGCGCCGCTGCAGTGCCCGGAGTCGGCGCTCGACGTGTTCGGGCCCCGACAGGACGGCGGACGACTCGCCGAGGTCTTCGCCGGCGTGATGTGCCCGCCGTACTTTCCGATTCGGCCCGACGAGCTCGTCGGCCAGGTGAGCTTCACCGACACCGGCGACGACGACTTCCCGGTGGGCTCGGCCAAGGTCCGGTCGCGATGGGTGCGACATGTCGGCCCGACGCTCGGGTTCCGCGTCGAGATCGGCGGCGTCTCGGTCGCGTACATCAGTGATCACGGCCAGGGCTGCGGGGGTGGCTCCACGGTCGAGGGCGACGAGTACGTACCGCAGGAGGTGCTCGAGCTCGCCGACGGCGCCGATCTGCTCATCCACGACTCCCAGCACACGCCCACCGAGTTCGTCGACAAGCGTCACTATGGGCACTGCACGATCGAGTACGCCGTGCACGTCGCCCGCGAGGCCGGCGCGCGGCAGCTCGCGCTCTTCCACCACGATCCTTCCCATTCCGACGCGCAGGTCGACCAGCTCGTCCACGGCGCGCAGGAGATCGCCGCGTCTGTCGGCAGCACGACCGTGTTCGGGGCGTCGGAAGGACTCGTCGTCCCCCTCGCGCCCGCGCACGCTCGGTAGACCGACGCGCATGGCAGACGCGCCAAGCGACCCGGACATCCTTCGGCCCGACGCGCCTGGCTTCCGCTCGGTGCTCGGGCACTTCGCGACGGGTGTCACCATCGTCACCGCGATGGACGACGGCGAACCGGTCGGGATGGCTGCCAACTCGTTCAGCTCGGTGTCGCTCGACCCCCCGCTCGTCTTGTTCTGCGCGGCGCTCACGTCGTCGACCTGGCCGCGTATCCAGCGCTCGCGGGGGTTCGCGGTCAACATCCTCGGCGAGCACCAGGAGCACGTCTCGCAGTCGTTCGCCACCCGGGGAGCCGACCGGTTCGGGTCGGTCGGTTGGAACGTCGGCGTGGGCGGGTCACCGATCCTCGACGACGTGGTCGGGTTCCTCGACTGCCGGATCGAGGCCGAGCACGAGGCCGGCGACCACGTGATCGTCGTGGGCCGCGTGCTCGACCTCGGGCTCACCAAGCCGGTCGGGCCGTTGCTGTTCCACCGCGGGGCCTACGGCCGCCTCCTCGGCTGACGCCGGACCCCAGCCTCCCTTACACCGGACCTCACCCCCCTTACACCGGACCCCACCCCCTGACGCTTTGGCGTCACCAGGCCGGAACTATTCGCGGCGGCCTCAAGGGGTGGTCGGGCTGCTGACGCCAAAGCGTGAGCCGCGTGGGCCGGGTGGCCCAAGGCGGACACCGGAATGACAGGGTAGAAACACTCCTACAACGGCTGAGCCGTCGCTCGGCGGTGGCTTGGGAGGGCCGTGGACATGGATGTCCGGATGTTGGGGCAGGACGCGATCGTCAGCGGGCCTGGCGATGTGGCGCAGGACCGGGAGCATCGCCGCCGCGGTCGGTTGATTCGTGTCCTCGTGGTGCTCGGCGCGATCGCGGCGTGGCTGGGTGTGCGCTTCCTCGCCGGCAACCCGTTCCAGCTCCACCGGCCGCACGTCGCCATCCCCCCCGGTCTGGCCGACTACCTCCCCGGCCTCGTCATCGTCGTCGTGCTGGGCCTGGTCATCGTCGTTCCTCTCCTGCTCGCGGGCCGATCGCCGCACGTGCAGTACCGACCGGGCGAGATCGACGTCGGCTTCGCCGATGTCGTCGGCCTGGGAATCGTGCGCGACGAGGCTGTGAACACCCTCAATCTCTTCCTGGCGTACAAGACGTTCCGCGATTCGATGGGCGGCAACCCGCGCCGGGCCATCCTGTTCGAAGGCCCTCCCGGCACCGGCAAGACGTACATGGCCAAGGCGATGGCGCGTGAGGCGGGGGTTCCGTTCCTGTTCGTGTCGGCCAGCGCGTTCCAGTCCATGTACTACGGCCAGACCAACCGCAAGGTCCGCGCCTTCTTCACCTCCTTGCGCAAGGTTGCACGCCGCGAGGGGGGTGCGATCGGCTTCATCGAGGAGATCGACGCGATCGCCGGCGCCCGGCGAGGTATGAGCCCGTCCGCCTACGATCCCCCGCGCGGGCCGGCGGGCGCGACCGTCGAGCGTGGAGACATGCGTGAGGGCATTGCCGGCGTCGTCAACGAGCTGCTCGTGCAACTCCAGTCGTTCGACGAGCCGACCAAGGGACAGCGAACGTGGGGCGCGCTCGTCGACTTCGCGAACCGGTTCCTGCCGGCATCGCGCCAGATTCCGAAGCGCGCGCCGCACTCGTCGAACACCCTCGTCATCGGCGCTACCAACCGGGCCGCGGACCTCGACCCTGCGCTCGTTCGTCCGGGGCGGTTCGACCGTGCCATCCACTTCGATCTTCCGAGCCGTTCCGGTCGCCGTGAGATCATCGATTACTACCTGGCGAAGAAGGCCCACGTTGCCGAGCTCGACCGCGAGGACCGGCGTGACCAGCTCGCCGCGCTGACCCTCGGGTACTCGCCGGTGATGATCGAGCACCTCTTCGACGAGGCGCTCGTGTGGGCGCTGCGCGCCGAGCGCAATGCGATGGCCTGGGACGACCTCCAGCAGGCCAAGTTCACCGAAGAGATCGGGCTGAAGCAGCCGGTCGAGTACACCGAAGACGAGAAGGCCACGATCGCGACCCATGAGGCCGGCCACGCGGTCGTCGCGCATCTGAACGGGGCCGGTCGCAAGCTCGAGGTGCTGTCGATCATCAAACGGGCGGACGCACTCGGTCTGCTCGCGCATTCCGAGACCGAGGAACGTTTCACCCAGACCCGTTCCGAGCTGTTGACCTCGATCCAGATCAGCTTCGGCGGCATCGTTGCCGAAGAGCTGTTCTTCGGCGAGTCGGGCACCGGACCCGGCAGCGACCTCGTCGCCGCGACTCGGGTAGCGGCGCGCATGGTCGGGTCGTTCGGGATGGCCGGCTCGCTGGTGAGCTTCGAAGCCATCGAGTCGTCACCGGTGGCCGGGGGCATCGTGGGTCGCGTCCTGGCCGACGACGAAGGTCGCCGGGCCGTGAACCGGATCCTCGATCAGGCCCTGGCCGACGTCCGCTCCCTCCTCGATGAACACCGGCCACTCGTCGTTGCCCTCCGTGACGCGCTGCTGGCCCGCGATGAGCTCGTCGGCGACGAGATCACTGATGTCCTCGCCGCAGCGGCCGCCGGTGACGGCGAGGGTCGAGAACCCAAGGCGAGCTGACCGGCGCCGCTGGTAAACTCTTCGGGCGGCTCGAGCGCTGCGGATCCTCTGGTGTCGATCCCGACACGTTCCGGCCGCGTCACGACCGCGGAGGAACGTGGACAGCGAGCGGACGGCCCGCCGGGCCGGGTGGGCCCTGATGTTCGGAGCCACGCGCACGCAGTGGTGGTGGGTCGTCAGCGGCATCGCCGCCGGATTCCTGTGGACCACCGCGAAGATCACCGTCCCTCTTCTCGCCGCCGCGGCGATCAACGAGGGGATGATCGCCGGTGAGACCGGCACCACGATCCGATTTGTCGGGCTCATGATCGCCGTCGGGGTCGTCCAGGCGTTCTGCACCGGTTGGCGGAGGTACTCGGCGTTTCGGATCGCGCTCCGGGTCGAGACCGACCTCCGTCAGCAGCTGTTTGCCCACCTCCAACGTCTGCACTTCGCGTTCCACGACGAAGCTCAGACCGGCCAGCTCATGGCGCGCGCGAACACCGACATCCAACAGATCCACACCGTCGTGATCCTGTTGCCGCTCACCGTCGCGGCCACACTCACGATGATTGCGGTCATCAGCATCCTCTTGTACTACTCGGTCGGTCTGGCGCTCCTGGTGCTCGCGCTGATGCCGCTGTTGCTGATCGCCGCGTCGCGCTTCTCGCGCAAGATCCAGCCGGTCAACCTCGCCCTCCAGGAGGAGCTCGGTGATCTCTCCGGAGTGGTCGAGGAATCCGTTTCCGGTGTCCGCGTCGTCAAGGGATTCGGCTCCGAGAAGACCCAGGTGAGTGCCTTGGAACACGAGGCCGATTCGGTCCTCGACCGCGCGCTCGCGGCGGCCCGGCTGCGCGCCTTGTTCCTGCCGCTCGTCGACTTCATCCCCACGCTCGCGCTCGTCGCCATCCTCTGGTACGGGGGCCACCAGGTCCTGAACGATCAGCTCGAGGTCGGCGATCTCGTGGCGTTCAACTCGTTCGTGCTCATGCTGATCTGGCCGCTGCGGATGCTCGGCATGCTGTTGGCGACCGCGTCGCGTGCATCGTCGGCCGGCGGTCGCATCCAGGAGATCCTCTCGACCGACCCCGCCATCTCGAACCGACACGGCGCCGGTGACCCCGGACGCGGTGGCGGCAGCATTCGCTTCGAGCAGGTGTCCTTCGGCTACGGCGACGGCCCGACCGTGCTCGACGGGTTCGATCTCGACATCGCCGCCGGTGAGGCCGTCGCGCTGGTGGGCTCGACCGGCTGTGGCAAGACGACCGTCGCGCGTCTGTTGCCGCGCTTCTACGACGTGCTCGACGGGCGGGTGTTGGTGGATGGCGCCGACGTACGCGACGTGCGGGTCGCGGCGTTGCGGCGCGACGTCGGGATCGTGTTCGACGACACGTTTCTCTTCTCGGACTCGATCCGGGAGAACATCGCGTTCGCGGAGCCCGAGGCGACGATGGACCAGGTTCGGCGCGCCGCGGCGCTTGCCGGCGCCGACGGTTTCATCGAGGCGCTGGCCGACGGGTACGAGACCGTGATCGGTGAGCACGGCTACTCGCTGTCGGGCGGGCAGCGACAGCGCATCGCGATCGCGCGGGCGATCCTCGCCGAGCCGCAGATCCTGATCCTCGATGACGCAACATCCGCGGTCGACCCGACGAAGGAGCACGAGATCCGTGCCGCGCTCCAAGAGGTGATGGGGGGCCGCACCACGCTGATCATCGCCCACCGCCCGGCCACGATCGCGCTCGCCGATCGGGTCGTGCTCATGGATGCCGGCCGCGTCGTGGCCGAGGGCACCCACGAGTCTCTCCTCGCGTCGTCGGCGCGCTACTGCGAGGTGCTCGCCCACGCGGAGCCGTTGAAGGCCGTCGGTTCCGGCGACGCCGAGGTCTCCGCGTGAGAGGCGCGTGGGTCCAGGGCGGCCCGGCCGAAGATGCGCTGGATCGCGACGAAGCGCGTGGAGTTCTGCGGCGCCTCTGGAAGACGCTGCGCCCATACCGCAGTCGGGTCGTGGTCGCGATACTGCTCCTGGTCGGACAGACGAGCTGTCTGCTCGCGGGTCCGTGGCTCGTGGGGATCGGGATCGACCGTGGGATCTATCCCAACCCCGACGCCCGCGTGCTGAACACCGTCGCCGCGATCTACCTCCTCCTGGCGTGCATCTCGGTCGTCCTCGGCTCGCTCGTGATCAGACAGGTCGCCGCGGTCGGCGAGACCTTCCTGCGGGACTTGCGCGCCGGCGTGTTCCGCCACCTGCTGTCGCTCGGGTTGGACTTCTTCGAGCGCGAGAAGACCGGACGTCTGGTGTCGCGCATGACCGCCGACATCGACGCCCTCCAAGAGCTCATTGCGGTCGGTCTCGTCGCGTTCGTGCAGAACGGGCTGATCTTCGTCGGCGCGCTGGTCTTGATCTTCCTCCTGAGCTGGCAGCTCGCCCTGTGCGTCCTCGTGCTCGTTCCGCCGGTGATGATCGCGAGCCGCTGGTTCCGGAACCGCTCGAACCGGGCCTACCTCGAGGTCCGCGACCGTGTCGCGACAAACCTCGCCACCCTGCAGGAGGGGCTCGCCGGCGTACGGGTCGTGCAGGCCTTCGGGCGCGAGCGGGCCTTCACCCGGCGGTTCTTCGAGACGAACGAGGCGCAGTACGACGCGAACCTCGAGACGGTGCGCATCTCGGTGCGCTACTTCCCGTTCATGGAGTTCATCGGCGTCGTCGGGATCGCGATGATCATCGGGATCGGCGGCGGCTTCGTCGACCGCGGCTGGGTGGAGGTCGGTGTCGTCGCCGCCTTCGTGCTCTACCTCAACAACCTCTTCGAGCCGATCCAGCAGCTCTCCCAGCTGTACGACACCGTGCAGAAGGCCGGCGCCGCGCTGCACAAGCTGTTCGGCCTGCTCGACACCAAGTCGTCGATCACCGAACGTGCCGGCGCGGTCGACCTGGCCCCGTCGGGCGTCCTTTCCGTCGACGACGTGTCGTTCGCGTACGTCGACGAGGCCTACGTGCTGCGCGACGTCACGCTCACGATCGCGACGGGCGAGCGACTGGCCCTGGTCGGTCCGACCGGCGCGGGCAAGTCGACGCTCGCGAAGCTCCTCGTCCGCTTCTACGATCCGGACATCGGCTCGGTGAGCTACGGCGACGTCGACCTCCGTGATGCCACGCTCCGGTCACTGCGGGAGCGGATCATCGTCGTGCCCCAGGAAGGCTTCCTGTTCGCGGGCACCATCCGCGAGAACATCCGCATCGGGCGGGCTGATGCCTCCGACGCCGAGATCGACACCGCGATCGACGCACTCGATCTGACCGACCGCTTCGCGGCGATGCCCGACGGTGTCGAGACCGAGGTGCGTGAGCGAGGGTCCCGCCTCTCTGGAGGGGAGCGCCAGCTCGTGTCGCTGGTACGCGCTGCCCTGGCGGACCCGGCCGTGCTGGTGCTCGACGAGGCGACGTCGAACCTCGACCCCGGCACCGAGGTGATCGTGGAGCGCGCGCTCGAACGACTCATGGCCGGTCGCACGGTCGTCGTCGTCGCCCATCGCCTGTCGACCGCGGCCCGCTGTGATCGCATCGCGGTCGTCGACGACGGTCGTCTCGTCGAGATCGGGCCGCACACCGAGCTGCTGGCCCGGGGCGGCCACTACGAGCGGCTCTTCTCCGCCTGGACGTCGGGCGTACCCATCGGCCACACTGCCTGAAGCACCTCGTCCTCGCGCAGCGGCTGAGCGGCACCGGACCCGACGGACCGTCGGCCCGCGCCGGATGAGCGGTGGCGTTGCCGTCCGCGTTGCCGGGCGGGCGACCGATCGTCGCGCCGGCGGTCCTCGATCTCTCCGAGATCCGCGAGCCGGAAGCCCTCGCCGCGCGCGGTGAGGAGGAACGCGGGGTGCGACGGATCCGGTTCGAGCTTCGCTCGTATGCGCCGGACGTGGGCCACGACCCGATCGCCGTCGTCGACCGGGACGGCGCCCCACACCAGCTCGGCGAGCTGCAGATGTGACATGACGGCCCCGCGGGCTCGGGCCAGCGCGACCAGCAGCTTGAACTGGATCGGGGTCAGACCGAGCGACTCGCCCCGCCAGCGGGCCCCCCGACGCGACTCGTCCAGCTCGAGCGGTCCCCAGCGCAGCGGCTCGCTCGACACCTCACGCCGATGGAGCAACACCAGCGCGGCGATCCGAGAGGCGACCTCGTCGTCGGCCGCCGAGGTGGCGATGCCGGCGAGCACGCCGAGCTCGGCCAGCTCCGAGTTCGGGAGCTCTTCGCGGTCCAAGAGCACGACGATCGGATCCGCGAAGCGCCGGACCGCTGCAACCGTCGACGTGACGTGAGCCCGGCTGGTGAGGCCGCACAGCACGAGGTCGAACTGGGCGCAGCGCGCGTAGCGAGCGACCTGGTCCGTCGTGAACGCCAGGGACGGAAGGAGGTTGCGCGAGGCGCACGCGCGCGCCAGGCGGCCCGCCCGGGCCGGGTCCCCCAGGGCGATGAGGATCGTCGATGGTTCCGCCGCGGTCGGAGACCTGACGCGCGACCGGGCGATGGGTTCGCCGGCTGCCAAGCCCACACTGCCTCCCAGAGGTGTCCGGACCTGCGATACCGCCACTGTGTATCACCTCAGAGGAGCTGAGGAAAAGGCCGCGGCACGATGCCGCCCATGCCGAGTCCGGGATCAGGTGGTGCGCAGGTCGCGTCGGCCCGATTGTCGGCCGGCGCGTCGGAGCACCATCCCCCCACCGGTCGCGGCTACTCCGAGCAGCACCTGGAGGGAGATCGGGGCGCCCGTGGTCGGCAGCCCGGTCTGCGCCGCGTTGGTCTGCGCCGGGTTGGTCTGCACCGTGTTCGGCTTCACCACCGTCGATACCGTCGCCGGAGCGCCGGTCGCCGCCACCGCGGCCTCGACGAAGGGACCGCCGCCACTCTCGGTCTCCGCCGGCGGGTTGACCTCGTCTCGGGGGCAGATGGAGTCGTCGTCGCCGCGGATCTGACAGACAGTGACGCGGGCTTGCTCACCGACGACGTTCACCGTTCCGGTGAGGATCGTCGCTCGACCGAGTACCTGGCTCGCCACGGCGTCGAGCGCGGTGACACTGCCGCCGGTGGTGTTGGTGCCCGTGACGTTGGAGACCGCGAGGTTGTTGCCCGAGTCCGCCAGGGCGATCGCGATGTTCAACACGCCGGTCACCTGGCGGATCCGAACGCCACCGTCGGTCGCGCCGAAGGCAGCGCTCTCGTCGAAGCCGGCGAGGATCTCGGTCATCCCGATGTTGCCCTGAACGTCGAGCAGCGCAGATCCGAGGTCCAGCGCGCTCGACAGCTCGGAGTTGCCGGGCACGAGACCTTCGGGGTTGGTCAGGAGCTGGAGGAACCGGGCGACCATGGCCTCGGCGTTGGCCATCGGTGATCCATCGGGAAGTACCGCGAGGGTGCCCGCGGCGCCGTTGACGCCCGAGTTCGCGAGCGCGGCACCGAAGTTGCCGATCCACGCACTCTGGTCGGATGTCGCCGACGCGTCACCGCCCACCGAGCCGGTCACCTGCTGCAGGATGCTCGACTGGGACTGGTTCCCGGTGGCGGACGCGGTGCCGGTGTCGATGGCGGCGGATCCGCCCCCGAAGAGCGTGGCCGGGTCGAGGCCGAACAGCGCGGCGATGAGGTCTTCGATCACGCTGCGCTGGGCCGCAGGTGCGGCGCTCAGCGCGCTCGCGGCGATGTTGCCACCGGAGTTCGCGAGCGCGAGGCCGAAGTTGACGATCACGGCCCGCTGGGTGACGGTGATCGAGCCGTTTTCATTGGCGGTCACGGTGACGATCTGCATGATCAGGGAACCGGACCGATCGCCGAGCGCGCCGGCGCCGCCGGTCCCGATGGCTGCCTCGCCGCTTCCGGGGGCTCCACCGGCCGCGACCTCCTGGGTGCCGTCGCCGAGCACCGAGCCCACGGAAAGATTCGTGCCGCTGTTGCCGTAGCCGATGCCGATGTTGAGAACGGTCACGCTCTGGTCGCTGGCACTGCCGCTGACGATGGTGACGCCCTGGACGACCTGGGTGTCGGCCAGGAGGCCGGTCACGTTGACGATCCCGGTGCCGATGCTCGCGGTGCCGACGCTCGCGGTGCCGGCCGCGCCGAGTGAGGGCCCTCCGGCTGCTCCGGCGGTGTTCTGCCCCGAGTTGGCCATGCCCACGCCGATGTTGATGATCAACGCGACCTGGAGGATGTCCACCTGGCCGTCGGCGTTGGCCACGATGTTGGTGACCTGGGTGATGCCGGAGTCGGAGAGCGAGCCGTTCGCGTCGGCGTTGCCGCTGGCGACACCGGCCGCGCCCGTCGGCGTGGCGGTGCAGATGAGCGTGATCTGGGTGCCGCCGGTCGGACACTCGTCTGCTTGGTTCTCGCCCGCGGCACTGTTGCCGATGGCGGTGTTGGAGCCGGTCGTGCCGACGGCGGTTCCCTCGTTGGCGATCTCGACCGTCTGGGTCGACTGGTCGGGCGGTCCGGCGGGCGTCGGCGACGGTGCCGCGGCCGACTCGGCGGGCTCGGCCGACTCGGCGGGTGTCTCCGAGACCGACTCGGCCGGGGCCGATTCGAACGTGGTGGCGTCGGCCTCGGGTGGAGGCGACGCCGGGATCCAGAGGGAGTCGCCACTCGGGTTCGGGTCGGACGGCGGGTCGGGTGGTGCATCGGCCTGGGCGGTGCCGCCGAGCAGGAGCATGCTCCAGGCGAACGCCGCGGAGCCGACGGCGGCCTGGGTTGCCCGCCGCGACGCCTTGGCGGCCCCGGTTCGCCTGGTCGGCCCTCGACTCGTGCTCATGGGTGGTTCCCCTGTACCGCGTGGCTCTTCGCGTCACCGATCGACGGACCGGTGAGTCGTCGTCGATCGAGCGTGCGAGGGGCCGCGGGATTGCCGCGGTTCGTGACCTCCGACATGGGCCAGATCACCCACATCGGATGAACAACCGGGCGGGGACGATCCGTCCCCGCCCGGTAGCTCCTGTCCGGTTGGCTGCCGGTGATCCGGCGGCCTGACTAGCTGTGGATGTCTGACGCCGTGGCGCTCTGGGTCCCGCTCACGCCACCGCTGTTGGTCTGGCTGACCGTCGTGGTGGAGGAGTTGGACGCCGTCGCGGCGCCGGTGTTGACCGACGCCGTGCTCACCCCGGTGTTCGTCGACGATGCGGCGTTCGCCGCCGTCCCACCCGTGTTGCCGGTGGTCAGGTCGTGGGCGCCGGGTTCGCCGGGCGTGATGTCGCCGTTGGTGGCGGTGCTGTCAGCAGCCTGGTGGGTCCAGTTGCCGCCGTACACGCCCGAGACGGCCGCGTTGCCACCGCTGTTGGCCACCGCGTAGCCGTGGGTCGACACGCCGCTGTTCTGGGCCACCATCAACGTGGCCGTGTTGATGTTGTTGATGTTGCCCTTGTCCGTGTGGATGTCGGTGGCGTCCGCCGTCTGGTCGACGGTCACACCGCCAGAGTTGTTCTGGGTCACCGTTGTGGTCGCCGAGTTGTTCGCCGTGGCCGGGCCCGTCCCGATCGACGCGGTGCTGGTGCCGTTGTTGGCGGACGTCGCGTCGTTGTCGCATAGGCCGCCCAGGTTGCCGGCGTGCGCGTCGTGGCTGGCGCCGGAGATGTTGCCGTCGGCCGCGTACGCGAGACAGCTCTGGTCCGTCCCGTTGTGGCCGCCGACACCGGAGGCGGTGAAGTTGAAGCCGCTGTTCGAGGCGGCCGCGCCCTTGGTGCGTACCCAGCTGTCCTGGGTGATGTACGCGTCCGCGAGGTTGTCGTTGTTGATGTCACTGCCGCCGTGGCCGCCGTGGTCGCCGCCGACCGGAGCGAGCTCGAGAACGTCGGCTGCCGCCGATGCGGCGAACAGGCCGAGTGGCAATCCGGCCGCGAACAGCAGCGCACCCACCTTGGTGCTGACGTGCTTCCTGTGTGCCAATGGGACTCCCTTCATCGTTGGACCGGCGTCCGAGCCCATTGGCGGGCCGAGATGACACCGTGCGACCAGTCCATGCAGACCGCATCCGGATTGGATCAATGTTTCGTGTGCCGGTGAAGGGCGAGTTGCCCACTCTTTGGCGACAGTTCCGAGATACTTCGTGAACCTGTGAAATGTCGCAGGTCGTCGTCCCCTCGTCGTCCCCTCGGCGACCCCTCGGCGACCACCGCCGGCGCCGGCCCGAGTCGGGAGATCGAGCACGGCCCCGTACCATCGCGGACTGGTGCTGGCCGAGATCTCCCAACAGAACATCAACCTGCTCATCGCGTTCGGTGGCGGGATCGTGTCGTTCCTGTCGCCGTGCGTGTTGCCGATCGTGCCGGCCTACCTGAGCCTCATCACCGGCCTGTCGGTGGGTGAGCTGGCCGAGACCGGCCGAACCGGTGACCAACTACGGCGGATCACGATCGAGACGTGCCTCTTCGTCGCCGGATTCACCGTGGTGTTCGTGGCTCTCGGGCTCATCTCGACCGCGCTCGGCCAGACCGTGTTGCGGAACCAGGCGACGCTCACCCGAGTGTCCGGTGTGCTCGTCATCGCCATGGCGCTCTACCTGGCCGGCTCGCAGCTCGTGCGCGCCCCCGCGCTGTACCCCGAGGCGCGCTTTCACCCCCACCTCGAGCGGTTCGGGCCCTTCGCGGCACCGGTCGCGGGCGTGGCGTTCGGTCTGGCGTGGACGCCGTGCATCGGCCCGGTGCTGGCCGCCGTCCTCGGCGTCGCCGCCCAGACCGGCGACGAGCTGCGCGGCGCATCGCTGCTGGTCGCCTACTCGATCGGCCTCGGGGTGCCCTTCCTGCTCGTCGGCCTTGCGCTCGGACGCCTCGCCGGTCCGCTCGCGTTCGTGCGCCGCCACGCCCGGACGATCACGCTGGTCTCGGCCGCATTCTTGTTCGTGTTCGGTCTCCTGTTGGTCTTCGACCGTTTCGAGCTGCTCACCGCGCGTCTTTCCGACGCGCTCGACGCGGTCGGCCTCGACGGTCTCGTCACCCTGGGCTGAGCCGGCCAACCCCCGACGGGCGTGCCGGCGCGCCGGCGCGTCCGTCAACTGTCGGGCGTCGCGGCTGAGCACATAATCTGCGCCGCCATGGAGCCGGGAGCATTCAAGGGCACGATCGGTCGCTACCACATGGACAGCACCCCGTGGTGGCCGGCTCCGGTACGACCGGCGGTGGGAACGCCGAACGTGGTGTTCATCCTGTTGGATGACGTCGGCTTCGCCCAGCTGGGGTGCTTCGGCTCCGACATCGACACGCCGGTGATGGACCGGCTCGCGGCCGGAGGGTTGCGCTACGCCAACTTCCACACCACCGCGCTGTGCTCGCCCACCCGTTCGTGTGTGATGACCGGCCGGAACCACCACTCGAACGGCATGGGCCGCATCACCGACCTCGCGACCGGCTTCCCGGGCTACGACGCGAACATCCCCCGGACCAACGCGTTCATGGCCGACATGCTGGTCGAGCAGGGCTTCGCGGCCTACGCCGTCGGCAAGTGGCACCTCGTGCCCGAGGAGGACACGAACCTCGGCGCGTCGCGCGCGAACTGGCCGCTCGGGCGGGGCTTCGAGCGGTTCTACGGTTTCCACGGCGGTGAGACGCACCAGTTCGCGCCGTGGCTCGTGCACGACAACCACTTCGTCGCCCAGCCCCGCTCGATCGAGGACGGTTATCACCTCACCGAGGACATTGCCGACCACGCCATCACCGACGTGTACGACCTGCGGGCGACCGAGCCCGACAAGCCGTTCTTCTTGTACTTCGCGACCGGTGCGTGCCACTCACCGCACCAGGCGCCGGTGCACTGGCTCGAGCACTACCGGGGGCGATTCGACGCGGGATGGGACGTCGCCCGCACCGAGATCATCGCCCGTCAGAAGGAGATGGGCCTGCTGCCTGCCCATACCGAGCTGTCGGCCCGACCCGATTGGGTGCCGGCGTGGGACGAGCTGTCCCGTGACGAGCAGCGCCTGTACGCGCGCTTCATGGAAGCCTTCGCCGCGTTCCTGTCCCACACCGACGAGCAGATCGGCCGCGTCATCGACGCGCTGGCCGAGACCGGCGACCTCGACAACACGCTCCTCGTGCTCGCGTCCGACAACGGCGCGTCATCGGAGGGCGGCAAGCTCGGCTCGGTGAACGACGCCCGCCCGTGGAACCTCGTCGACCGACCGCTCGACGAAGCCGTCGCGCGCATCGACGAGATCGGCGGCCCCCGGCTGCACAACAACTACCCGTGGGGCTGGACCGTCGCCGGGAACACCCCATTCCGCCGCTGGAAGCGCGAGGTTCACGAGGGCGGCGTGGCCGACCCGCTCATCGTGCACTGGCCCGCCGGCATCACCGATCCGGGTTCGATCCGTCACCAATATGTCCACGCGATCGACCTCGTACCCACCGCGCTCGAGGTGCTCGGGGTGGCCGAGCCCGAGGTCGTGCGGGGCGTACCCCAACGCCCGATCGAAGGCGCGAGCTTCGCGGCGACGTTCACCGACCCGGACGCGGCCGGCCCCCGTAACACGCAGTACTACGAGATGCTCGGATGCCGGGCGATCTACCACGACGGCTGGAAGCTGGTGACGTACCACCCGATCCAACAGGACGAGCCCGGGATCGACCAGGTGCCGTGGGAGCTGTACGACCTCAGCGCGGACCCGTCCGAGTGCCACGACCTTGCGGCTGCCCAGCCCGAACGGGTCGCGCAGATGGACGAGCTCTGGTGGGCCGAGGCCGACCGCTACCAGGTCCTGCCGCTCGACAACCGCCCGTTCTCCGAGTTCACCTTGGCGCGTGAGCGCGTGGCGGCGACGTACGTCGACGAGATGGTCTACCGGCCCGACACCGGCATGGTGCCCGAGGAAGCGACCATCGACGTGCACGACCGCACCCACACCATCGCCGCCGAGGTCGTCGTTCCCGACGGCGGCGCCCGGGGAGTGCTCCTCTCGCTCGGCAATCTCCAGGGCGGGTTCACGTTCTTCGTTCAGAGTGACCGGCTCGCGTACGTGCACAACTTCGTCGGCAAGGAGTGGACCCGGGTCGACGGGCCGCTCACGCTCACGCCCGGTCCGCACCGGCTGGAGATGCGCTTCGAGCGGACGCGCCAGAACCGCGGCACGGTCACGCTCGTGGCCGACGGTGCCGTCCTCGGCACGGGTGAGATCCCCCGGTTCACACCCAACCGATGGAACCTCGTCGGCGCCGGGCTGTACTGCGGGACCGACCCGGGCCTGGCGGTCTGTGACGACTACGAGGCCCCGTTCGAGTTCACCGGAACGATCGAACGGGTGGTCGTCACCGTCGAGGGGCCGTCGCGCTTCGACCCGCAGGCCGCCGCCACCATCGCCGCCGCTCGCCAGTAGCGGTTCACACCCGTCGATCCCGGGTCTGCCCGCCGGGCCGATCTCAACCCCGGGCACGCGTGCTGGCACACTGGCTTCGTGACTCGTCGAATCCGCCAGTTCGCGCCGCTCATCGACGCCGCGTGCCTCGTAGCCTTCGTGTTCGCCGGGCGCGGGAATCACGGTCTCGACGGTGGGGTCGGATGGTTCTTCACCGTGTCGTGGCCATTCGGCGTCGGTTGGTTCGCGGTCGCGTTGGCCGTCGGGCTCTACCGCCGTGATACCCACCGGTGGTGGCGTCTCGTCGCGACCTGGGCCGGTGGCCTCACCGTCGGGCTCTTCCTGCGCGCGGTGCTGACCGGTCGGGAGGCGCTGAGCACGTTCGCGATCGTCGTGTTCGTCTTCGTCGGACTGTTGACGTTCGGATGGCGGATCGTCGCGTGGGCCGCGGTCCGGCTACGCGGTCGTGGCGATGCCGCCGTCGACGGGGATGATCGCCCCGGTGAGGTACGCGCCGGCTCGTGACGCCAGGTAGATGGCAGTGCCGGCCATGTCGTCGGGCCGTCCGATCCGCTTGAGTGGCGCACCGGCCACGATCTCATCGCCGAACGCGTCGAGCGTCGCAGCCATCATCTTCGACTCGAACGGACCGGGTGCGATCGCGTTCACGGTGATGCGGGGCGCGAGCTGCTTGGCGAGGTGACGCGTGAGCATGTGCACGGCGGCTTTCGACGCCGAGTACGAGTACGTCTCCATGAGTGGGACGCTGACGCCGTCGATCGAGCCGATGTTGATGACCCGGGCGGGCTCGTTGTTCGTGCCCGCGGCTTGCAGCAGGGGCACCAGGAACTTCGTGAGGTGGAACACGCCCTTGACGTTGAGCGAGAGGACGCGCTCCCACGCGGCCTCGTCGAACTCGGCCAGTGGCGCGCCCCAGGTGGCGCCGGCGTTGTTGACGAGGATGTCGAGGTGGTCCTCGCGCGCCGAGATCTCATCGGCGAGGCGGCGGCACTCGGCTTCGGTGGACAGGTCGGCGGGGAGGGCGATGCCTTCGCCGCGTTCGGAGAGCTCGGCGGCGACCGCGTCGCACACGTCGGCCTTGCGCGACGAGATGTAGACACGCACGCCGGCGTCGATGAATCCCGACGCGATCATGAGCCCGATGCCGCGCGACCCGCCGGTCACGAGCGCGACCTTGCCGTCGATGGAGAACAGGTCGGTCATGGCGGGCGAACCTAGCGGGCCGGAATCCGGTATGCGAGAAGCGCCGGCGGGTCAGGCGATCGCGTCGTAGCAGGCGTTGATGAGCGAGAAGCTGCGCTGGTCGCCCGCGACGCCGATATCCATGCGGTTCATCACGTAGCCGAAGCCGAGCTCGCCGTCGGGGTCACCCCAGCCAACCGAGCCGCCGGCCCCGAAGTGCCCGAAGGAGTGCGGCCCGCCCAGCTGGATCAAGGTCGAGGGGACCATGAAGCCGAGCCCGAACTGGATGTCCATGTCGAGCAACACGGCGTTCGGCCCGCTCGTCCGCTGGGTGGTAGCGGCGCGGAGCTGGTTGGGTGTGAGCAGGCGGATGCCGTCGATCTCAGCGACGGTGGCCGCGTACATCCGTGCCAGCGAACGCGCGTCGCTGATGCCTCCCGCCGCGGGCACCTCGGCCGCATGGAACGCACGGGTGTTCCACAGGTCGGGCTCGGAGAACGCGCCACCAGCGGTGAGGGCCTTGCCCAGCATCGTGTCGGGGCCGATGAACGCGGCCATCGCGTCACGCACGGCCGGCTCCACGTCGTCGGCATTTCCCGCCAGGCCGCCGGCGAGACGCGCGACCCGATGCTCGTGCTCCTCCGGGAGGCCGATCCAGAAGTCGAGACCGAGCGGATCGCCGATCAGCTCGCGGAAGTACGTGCCGACGCTGTGGCCGGTGACGCGGCGGATGACCTCGCCGACGAGGTGGCCGAACGTGATCGCGTGGTAGCCGTGCTTGGTGCCGGGCTCCCAGCTCGGGGCCTGCCGTTCGAGCGCGGCGATCATCGGGTCCCACGCCAGCGCGTCGTCGAGCGACAGCGGCTCGTCGACCCAGGCGAGGCCGGCCTCGTGCGAGAGCAGGTAGGAGACGGGGATGGTCTCCTTGCCCGCCTGGCCGAACTCGGGCCAGTAGTCGGTGACCGGTGCGTCGATGTCGAGGCGTCCTTCCTGGATGAGCCGGTTCGCACAGATCGCAGTGGCGCCCTTGGTCGACGAGAAGACGACGATCATCGTGTCCTCCTCCCACGCGCGGCCGGTCTCCTCGTCGGCGATACCACCCCAGAGGTCCACGACCGGCTTGCCGTGGCGGTACGCCGCGAACGCGGCACCGAGCTCGAGGCCCTCGGCGAAGTTCTTCTCGAAGGTCTCACGTACGTTCTCGAAACCCGGTGCGGTCCAGCCATCGATGGTCATGAGCAATGTCCTACCAGGTGGACTGAGTCGGTGTCACCGTCGATCGTCTCGGTGAGCGCTGCCGGCCGCGAGACGGTCTGTGAGCGCGCGGTCCCTCGACGACGGGCATGCCGAGGCGCGCGCCGGTCACGGGCCATCGGAGGCCAGCGCCAGGGAGCGGTAGTTGCCGGTGGTGACGTCGATGACGATCCAGTCGATCAGCTCGACGCCCTGTCTCGCGTGGGAGTCTCGCATGACCGCGAACCAGTGGACCTCCATCGGGTCGGTCGACGGCATCTCGACGCTCCCGTGGGTGAGCAGCAGGGTCGCGGCGACCGGCCGGATGACCGCAGGCCCCCGAGCATGACCCGGGCCCGCGACGAGGAACGGGTCGGGCTCGGGGACCATCGCGAGGATGGCCCGTTGATCGTCCAGCAGAACGAGCAGCCGTTCGAAGGGCGGGAAGTCACCGCTGGCCAACGCCAGCTCGAAACAGTCGGCAAGCCCGGTGATGTAGCAGGGCTCTCCGGGCGACGGGATCCACACGTCGTTCGTGGGTTCGGCCATGGCATTCCTCCGAGTCGTGGGCAGCGATCGGAGGAAGTTCCCGGTGAGAGTACCGACGGGGTGTCCCAGCTTCGCCGGCCTGCGCCGACCTGCGCCGGCCACCACCGGCGTCACCTGAGGCCACGAGGTCTGAACGGGTCGACTCCGTCGTGCCGCTCACGCCGAGGCCGTACTGTCGGACCAGCGGTACCGATACCCACCGATAGGCTCCGGTTCGGAACCGGAGGGTGTGGATGGTCGACGACGGCCCCGAGGTCTCGAGGGCCTTGGGTGAGGGTCCGCGCGGCGGGATCTGGCCGGACCAGGGCCTCAAGATCCAGTCGTGCCTGATCGTGCACGCCGTGGCGACGTTCATGGCGATCAGCGCATGGGCCCGGTTGCAGTCCGAGCACTCACGCGACGGCGGGCTCACTGATCCCGCTGCCGCGATCGCCTGGGACTACGACCACCCGTGGGACGACCGCGCGCTCGCGCAGACCCATACTGTGGCGTTGCGCGCGGCGGAATGCGCCACGTTGTTGGCGGAGATCGAGCGACTGTCGCCGCTCCTCGCGCCGACCGACGAGTGGCGTCTCTTCGCAAGCTGGTTGCAGGAGATCGGGGCAGGCTTCCGAAGCTCGCTCTCACCTCCGCTCGAACCCCTCGACCTCACGTTCCTCGACGTGTCCGACGCACGCCAGAGCACGTTTCCGGCCGACCGCGAGCTCATGCGGGAGCTGCTCCGAAGCTCGGCGTGGGTTGCCCATGAGATCCTCGGCATGGTCTGGTCGCTGACCGGCGTCGAGGATCCTCTCCAGACTCGACTCCGCCAACTCGAAGAGCTCTTTCTGGCGCTCCTCCAAACTCCGGAGGCCCTTCTCGGCGGATCAGCCTCCGCGCCGGCACGACACGCCGGCGAGGAGGTGCAGGAGATCGAGAGCGCGGGCAAGTTCCTGCACGCGTGTGTGTTGTTGCTGAACGGGGCGGTGCACTGCATCGTGGTTCGCGCGATCGCGCTCGAACCAGCCGATGGTGTGACCGGCGGCAGCTCATTCGGGTCTTCGGCGCTGCGCTCGTTCGAAGCAGCTCTCGTCAGCGAGCCCCGGAGTGTTCCGGCCGCGCTCGAGCTCGGGCGGCTCGCCCGCGAAGTGCTGGATGAGTTCGAGAAGGTGGAACGGGCCGTGCCCGAGCTCGTGCGGCGCGTCGAGTGGCTGACGTTTCGTCGAGTCGTCTCCGTCGCGTCGTCGATCGGGACCTCGACCGAGGGTCGTTCCGCGTACATGCCGTTCGATCTGACGACCGTCCGATCGTTGCGGCCCACGCCCGAGGAGCGTCGATCATGGCGCGCCGAGCAATACGCGTGCGGGTGGGTGGTCGGCCATCTGTCGCAGGTTCTCGGACAGCTCATGGGGACCGGTGACGACACGATCGGCCGCATCGAGGCCCTCGAAGACACCGCCGAGAGTGTCGCGAGATCGCTGCTTGCCGACGAAGGTGTGGAGGTCGAGGTCGAGCAGGCTCTCAGGAACATCCAGGCGCGCCGCGTCATCGCCGGCAGACTCTGGAAGGCGGGGCTCGGAGCCGACGAGCTCGACATGCCGTGAGCCGAGGAGGATCTGGCTGCGGCCAAGGACATATTGAGGGTAAAATGCCGCGAATGGACGCCATCGACGTCGAAGCCACGGAGAGCGACACCCCGACGTACTTCGAGTTCGCGCGGGCACTTCGGGTTCGGCGCGCGGAGCGCGGGTTCAGCCAGAAGCTTCTCGCGGAGCGGTCGACGCTGACCCAGACGCGGGTGAGCCGGCTCGAACGCGGCGCCGGTACCCCGAACATCGAGGAATGCGCCCGGATCGAGGACGGATTGCAGCTCCCGCGCGGGTCGCTGCTCGTGGACTCCGGCTACTACGAGAGTCGTGGCCGGCAACGCCCGGGTGATGTCTTGACGCGCCTCGATACGGTCGAGGGGCTCCTCACGTCGCTGACGGACCGCATCGAGCGGCAGCGGGAATCCCAACCGGTGACACCGACCTCGTGAACGCCGGCTGCGCTCATAGGCAGTGGGCTGGTCGGCCACATCGAGACCAGGGGTGTCGGGCAGCTCGTCGACGCCGGCCGAGCCGCGCACGGCCGTCTCCTCGCCGATGCGACGAGTCAGCTTGTCGGAGCCTTCGCCGGGGTGTTGTGCGACTCGTACCACGACATCTGGATGGAGTTGCACGAGGACGTGCTCCTCACCCAAGGGATCAGCAGGGTCGCGGAGGAGAGCGCGTACCGCGCGATCGGCTCAGCCAACGTCAGGAGTCAACCGAGCCGGGGGCCGGTCCCTCGACGCCGTCTGACGTCACGGGTGCACCGGATGCGTCGCTGCTGGGAGCGGGGCGGCGAGTGGTATCGTTGCCCTGCGGGGTGGAGCAGTCTGGTAGCTCGTCGGGCTCATAACCCGAAGGTCGAAGGTTCAAATCCTTCCCCCGCCACCAACGAACATGCAGGTCAGGGCCCCGCCGAGTGCGGGGCCCGCCCGCATCCGCGGGTCCTTGCAAACGGTCTGCAAACGAAAGATCCGGAGGCGTTGTGGCGAAGGTCGTCGACATCGAGCGCGTGAGGGTCGATCGACTCGCTGACGAGCTCCTACCGGCGATCCGCGAGGCCTTCGCCGGCCCAGGGATCTACAAGGTGCCAACGGCGGGCATCGAGGACATCGAGCGGTGGCGTAGGGCAGCTCGGGCGTGTGCTCGGAAGCTCGACGTCCGGGCTCGAACTGCGGTGTCAGCGGATGGCGGCTCGGTGTGGATCGTCGACGAGTCACCGCCGACGATCACCCAGCGGGCGCGGGCTCCTCAGCAGATCAACGACCTCCTTCGCTAGCCCAGTGAAGCGGACCACCGCTCCTGGCGGATGGTCTGACGACGAAGGTCTGGCTCCGTCAATCGCAGAGCGTCAGTGCCTTCTCCGCACCGCTCAAGGTCTCGGGGTCGAACCCGAACACGATCTGTTCACTGCCATCGCCGGGGGCGCACATCAACGCGGCGCCTCCCGCATGTGTGACGCCGGGTGGGTCGCCATCGATGCGGTAGGTATCGAAGACCGGCGAGCCCTGGCAGGCGTCTCCCAGGTACTGCTCTCGCAGCCCGAACCCCGATCCCGACCGCAGATAGCTGTGGCTGTCGGTACAGCCACCGTCCCATCCGCCGACGGCCGAGTCGATGCGTGCAGGTCCCTCTGATGCCTGCGTCGAACCCTGGAAGGTGCGGTGCGTATCCGTCAGGACGGCGATCCCTCCCCACACGAGCGCTATGAGGAACACGGGGACGAGCAGGAGGCGGCACGCTTCGCTTACACGCGGGTTGGCGAGTGGGAAGAAGGCGCGCTCGGTAGCGATCGCTGCCATGAAGAGGAAGAGCGCTGGGTGTCCGAGGAGCAGGTCGATGGCCACCAGGTTGGTCGGGCGGAGCCAGCCAATGAGCGCGAGCACGACCAGCACAGGCACAGCGACGACCGACACGCGCCGCAGGTCCTCGCGTCGAAGGGCTAGGAACGCGATGAATAGGCCGGCGAGCAGCATGAGTCAAGCCACGAGGAACTCCGTCGAGTCGGGGTGCACCTGGCGGCTGGCGAGGATGAGGACTCCAACGACCGACGCGGTGACCGCTCCGCCGGCGACCACCCGACGAACTGTGTCGGTGGATGCGGGCGCCTCAACGCCCTCAACCCGAGTCTCGATCATCCTTCGACAGTACCCATGCGCGACGCCCGTCGACGGAGGGGCCGGCGGTCGGCCCGTCTGGATTGTGTCGGACGTATCGTTCGATATGGCCGTGACCGGGGTGACGAGGCGAGCGCTGACTCGAGAGCTTGTTGCTCGGGGCCACTGGTGGTGGTGGGATCTCGACGAACTCGATTTCCTCCGCCGTCTGTATGACCTCGAAGTGCTCCCTTCCCACGACGAGCGCTATCCGGACGCCTTCGGCGACTTCATTCAGCACCGGATCAACAACTTCGACTGGGACGACGACTGGATCTTCGATGACACGAGGTTCGGCCTGAATGACACCGACGACGATGTCCCGTTCCTTCGATTCTTGGCCGAAACCCTGCATCCCGAAGTGCGTAGCGATCGCGAAGCGGTGCAGACCATCGTGGCCATGTACAACGACCACCTCCGGCATGACGGATTCGAGCTGTACCGCGAGTCGACGATCTCGGGCCGACCGGTGTTCGGGTGGCGCCAGGTCAGCAAGCCCTCGATCACCAGGCGCCAGGTTCGGGAGAGCATCGCTGAGGCGATCAGGGACAACCTGAAGTCTTACGACGTAGCCGAGTTTTGCGAGGAGGAGCTCGGGCTCGACCCGCCGCGTGACCAGTACGACGATCCCCACAGCAGCAAGCGCGGCTACGTGCTCGAACGGCTCAAGTCGAAGTCCGAGCCGGAGCTGCTGGTGCTTGCTCGGCGTGTCCTGCAGGAGTTCGACGGTGCGTCGCTCTCCTCGGTCGTTGCGGCGTTCGATGCGAGCGATACAACGAAGGCGCACGGCGCCCTCAAGAACCTGATCTTTGCCGCCGACGGCCCGAAGCCTGAGATCGTGCTTCGGGACGCCGTCAACAACGACATCGAGATCACGGCGAACTCCGAGTACTGCCTCGTCTACGACCGACCGCTCGACGACACCGGCCTGACCTGGCGCAAGCTCGTCGCATGGTGGGGCGAAGCGCACCCCGGCGATGATGAGCGAGCGGTCGCCCTGGATCTCCATCGACGGCTGACGGCCGGGCTCAACGGCGCCGAGGGGCTCGTCCTGCGCACCTACGCCGGCTTGTACCGGGACTACGGCTTCGACCTCCCGGCCCTCATCCCGCAGGTCTACCTGCACTACGACCCCTACAGCCGCTGGCAGCGGCTATCAGCTGGACCTCTCCCGCGACAGAGAATGGATTTCCTCATCCTCTTGCCGCGTCACAAGCGAGTCGTGGTCGAACTCGACGGCGTCCAGCACTACGCAGACGAAGGCAGGAAGGCCTCGCCGTCACGGTACGCGGAGATGGTCCGTGAGGACCGGCGCCTGCAGCTCGCTGGCTACGACGTCTTCCGGATCGGCGGCAACGAGGTGGCGGATCATGCCGAGGGTGAACAGCTTGTCCGGGAGTTCTTCGAGTCACTCCTTCGGTTCCACGACATCACCCTGGAGGCCCGGGACTCGAGGAGCTGATGGGTCTTGCGCTGCCGAAGGTGAGCGGGGAAGCTATAAACCATCCACCCAGCCGCCTCGGCGGGCCTCTGCGCGTGCGGTCCCCCAATGCGCGCGGGCGTTGCACTTTCGCGGGCGATACTGGGTCGGTGATCACGCCTGAGGACGTCGCCGCCTTCGCCGAGGGCGGGGAGTCAGAGACCGTCGAGTTCAAGGAGACGACCGGGCAGCGCCAAGAGGCGGCGAGGACGTTGTCGGCGATGCTCAACGGCCAGGGCGGAACCGTGCTGTTCGGCATTCGGCCGAACAGCAACGTCTTCGGGCAGCAGGTGGCCGAGAAGACGCTCGAAGATGTGACACAGGCCTGCCGAGACATCCATCCGATGTATCCGCCCCCCATCGAGCGGGTCGCCGTTCCCGACGGCGATGGCCGCGAGGTGTTGGCTGTCACGGTGCCGAGTGGGCACTCGAAGCCCTACGCCTACAAGGGCAACTACTACGTCCGCTCGGGCGCGGCCACGGTCGACATGCCCGACGAGGTTCAGCTGTCGCTCGTGCTCGAACGGGCGCACGGCTTCGACCGGTGGGAGCTTGCGCCTGCCGCTCGCGATCTGGGGGCAATCGATGAAGCTGAGGTCACCGCCTTTCGCGACGACGCCATCGCCAACAACCGCGCTCCGTTCGAGGCCGGTGCCGACGTACCCGACGTCCTTCGCGGCCTGGGCCTCGCCGATGACGATGGGGAGCCGAACCGCGCAGCCATCACCCTGTTCGCCGGCGAGGGTTCCATCGGCGGCGAGTACTCGATGCTCGGGTGCCACGTCGTTGCCGTCGACGGCACGGATCTCGGCGAGGATCTGCTCGACGAGGCGCTGGTCGAGCGCAACGCCTTCGCCTCTTTGCGCGAGTCGTTCGACTTCTGCCGCGAGCACCTCACCGAGCCAGTGCACCTCGAAGGACTCCAAGCCGAGGTCGGGCTTGAGATCCCCGAGCTCGTGATCCGGGAGGCGCTGGCAAACGCCTTCGCCCACCGCGACTACGCAACGGCCGGAAGGGTGCAGGTGCGGGTGTACACGGATCGCCTTGAGGTCGTGTCGCCGGGCGGGCTTCACTTCGGACTGACGACGACCGACCTCTACATCCCACACGGTTCGCACCCGTGGAACCCGCTCATCATCGGGGCGCTCTACCGCCGAGGGATCGTGGACCAGCTCGGCTCGGGCACGCTCAGGATGGTGCGCCTCTGCGCGGCCAGTGGCTTGGGTCGGCCCGTGTTCTCAGCCACACCCGCGGCCGTTACCTGTGCCATTCCCCGCAAGGGCTACTGGATCTCGCCCGACGGGTCGAGCACCGCCATCACCGATGTAGAGGCGAGCGCCCTCCGAGCGCTGGCCGCAGGGCCAGTCCAACGGGGCGACCTTGCCGACCAGCTCGGTCTTCCAGACGCGACCACCCGAGACCTGCTCGGCCGGCTCCGTGATCATGGACTGGTGCATCCGGAGGGTCACGGGCGAGGCGCGACCTGGGTTCTGGGCCCCGGCTGACCCCCCCGATTAGAAGCCGAATAGACCCGGGCTCGATCTAGAGCAGAGCAAAACCGCTGGTCAGGGCGTTGCGGGTCCGCCCACTTTGGGTGCGGAATGGACCTGGCCGACCCGGGAGGATCAGCCCTCGGCCTTCGGTTCCGGCTCGCCGAGGAGCATGGCGCCGAGCTTGTTGGCCGCTTCCTCCTGCATGTGCGGCGCGACGTGCTGGTACAGGTCGGCGGTGATCGAGGTGGTGCTGTGGCCGAGGCGCTCACTCACGACCTTGACCGGGATGCCGGCTTCGAGCAGGAGCGTGGCGGCGGTGTGGCGGGTGTCGTGCGGCCTGTAGGTGCCGGAAAACCATCGACGGTGTTTCTCTGACGCGTCAGTGGGTTGGACGGGGTGGGATTCGGTCGGGCGGGGACGTTCCGGTTCGCGTCTGATGCGTTCGGACGCGTTGAACTAGCTGCGGTGGCCGTGGCCGGCGTCGGGATGCGGGTTAGGCGGCGTGGCGGTATTCGTTGATGAGTCCGCCGCAGCGGGCGCGTCGCACGATCGGCGGGTCGGAGTCGATCATGACGACGTTGGTGTCGCCCGGGGCGGCTTGATCGAGTGACCGGTGGGGGCGGCGCAGGTTGTAGTGGTCGATGTAGTCGACGAGCAGCGTTCGGAGTTGGCGTTCGTTCCAGATGATGGTGCGGTCGAGCAACTCGTGCCGCAGCGTTCGGACCCATCGTTCCGCGTACGCGTTGGCCATCGGCGCGCGTGGTGGTGTCGTGATCGCCGTGATGTGTTCGGCTTCGAATACGGCGTCGAATGAGCGGGCGTATTGGCCGGCACCGTCGTGGATGACGAACCGGAAGTGACGGTCGATGTTCATCAAGAAGTTGCGGGCGGCTTGGGTGGTCCATGGTCCGGTCGGGTTCGTGGTGATCCCACCGAGATGCACCCGTCGCGTGCCGATCTCGATGAAGAACAACACATGGAACCGCCGCAGCGTCGCGGTGTCCACGCACGCGAAGTCCGTCGCGAGGATGGCTTTCGCTTGGGTGCGGATGAACTGGGCCCAGGTCGGTCCAGTCCGCCCGGGGGCCGGGTCGATCCCCGCCGCCCGCAGGATCGTCCAGACCGTCGACGCGGCGATCCGGTGGCCGATGCGGCACAGTTCGCCATGCACGCGCCGGTAGCCCCACGTTGGGTTC
>DASRPD010000034.1:0-11136 GCA_035646535.1 Acidimicrobiia bacterium | reverse complement strand
CCCGCCCCCTCCGCCGGCCCCCCGGTTTGGTCACTCGACGCGCACCATGAGCGTTGCGTGACCAAACCCGCGGTGCGGTGGGTGGGGGTGATGGCAGGTGGAGCTGAGGGGTCTTCTAGTAGCGCCGGCCGCCGAAGGATGCTGGTGGGTCGGGTGGGGGATTCGGCCACGCCACCGAGCGCAACGGCCCGCCCGCGGCGCGAAGGATGAGCGCGACCAGGACACCGATGCCGAAGCCGGTCACGTGGGCGACCCACGCGACCCCGGAGTTCGGATCGGTCCCGAACTGCAACACGAACCAGATGCCGAGCACGACCGCGGCGGGCAGCGGGATCACGACGAAGAAGGCGAGGCTGTGAATCCGCGCTCGGGGCCAGAACACCAGGTAGGCGCCCATCACCCCGGCGATGGCTCCCGACGCCCCGATGACCGGGACCGTCGAGCCGGCGTCGACCGCGGCGTGGCCGATGGTCGCGGCGGCACCGGCGAAGAGATAGAAGACCGCGAACCCGATCGGTCCGAGCCGATCTTCGACGTTGTTGCCGAAGACCCAGAGGAACAACAGGTTTCCGAGGAGATGGAGCCACGATCCGTGCAGAAACATCGAGACCAGGATCGAGAGGAACACATTCTTGGACGGGAAGATCTCGGCCGATCCGACGGCGTCGCACTCGGCGGTCTTCGCTTCGGTGAAGCTCAATGGTGAGCGCTGGTCGAGCTCGCACGGGATGGCCGCGTGCTCGTAGTTGAAACGTATCTCGGCCCGTGCGTCGTCGTGCGGCTGGACGAACGCGAACACGAACACGTTGATCGCGATGAGCGCGAGCACGACAATGGCACGGCGTCCCGTCCGGTTGTCGTCGTGGAGCGGAATCACCATGGCGAGTGCCTCCCGGGCTGCGGAGACCGTAGCGGTCCCCCCGCCCGGACCGGCGTCGCGTATCCTCGACCATTCCGACGAGAATTGGGAGAGGCCCATGGCGAAACGCCCTGATCTCGGCAAGTACCTCGACACCGGCGCGCAGTTCGTCGCGCTCACCCGTACCCAGGCCCGGGCGCGGGCCAAGGAGCTGGTGGGCACCGGCCACCTGGCCCAGGGACAAGTGCAGGCCTTTGTCGACGATCTCGTGGACGAGTCTCGCCGTCGCACCGACGAGATGCTCGATGTTGTGCGCGGCGAGATCCAACGGCAGATGAAGTCGCTCGGTCTCGCCACCAAGGGCGACCTCGCACGACTCGAGGCGCGCGTCCAGGCCGACCGGAAGAAACCGGCGAAGAAGAAGGTGACGAAGGGCTCCTCTTCGGCCACGTCCAAGAAGAGGTCGTCGGCCTCCGCCAAGAAACCCAAGGCGACCACGTCCGCCACGAGGAAGAGGGCCACGTCCACGAAGAAGTCGGCCGACTCCTCGAACGGCGCGCGCCCGGGCTCGTCCTGAGCTGTCGTTGATGCGCCGCCGTCTTGACACTGAGCTCGTCCGGCGCGGACTCGTGCCCAGCCGGAGTCGGGCGGCCCACCAGATCGAAGCTGGGAACGTGACGGTAGCGGGCGCACCCGCCCGGTCCGCGGCGCGACTGGTCGATGGCGCCGAGCCGATCGTGGTCATGGGTCCGCCCCCTCGATTCGTCTCACGAGGTGGTGAGAAGCTCGAGGCCGCACTCGACCACTTCGGCGTTGCTGTGTCGGATCGCCGAGCGTTGGATGCCGGCGCTTCGACGGGTGGATTCACCGACTGTCTGTTGCAGCGGGGTGCACGTGAGGTCGTGGCGGTAGACGTCGGCCGTGGCCAGCTCGCCTGGTCATTGCGAAACGACCCGCGGGTGGCTGTGCTCGAGCGCACAAACGTCCGTCACCTCGAGCTCGCGGACCTCGGCGAGCCCGCCGAGGTCGCGACTGCCGACCTGTCGTTCATCTCTCTGGTCCTCGTCGCCCCGGCGCTGCATCGCCTCACGACCGCCGACGCCGATCTCGTCGCGCTGGTGAAGCCACAGTTCGAGGCGGGGCGGGCCAACGTGGGTCGGGGCGGGATCGTCCGTGACCCACAGGTCCACCGGGCGGTGCTCGCCCGGGTCGTCCACGGCCTGGCCGATCAGGGCCTCAGCACCGTCGCCGCGATGGCGTCGCCCCTGCGGGGCGCCGATGGCAACCGCGAGTTCCTCATCCACGCGCGTAAGAGTGCGGCCGGTCCCGTCGATGACGCGACGCTGGATCGCATCGTCGAAGGGCGTGACGGTGCTCGAGGTGAGGCGGCCGACCGTCATGATGCCGGCGGAGGAGCACCGTGACCCCGCCGGGCACGGTCGGGCTCGTCCCTCATCGAGAGCGATCCGCCGCCCTCGATCTCGCCGCACATATCGCCGAGCGTCTCCGCGCCGCGGGTACGGCGGTGGTCCTGTCGGCCGACGACACCGGCGGTCGAGCGGACCTCGCCGAGCTCGCGGTCGCCCCTGATTCGTTCGCGCGTGACATCGATCTCGCCATCTCGCTCGGGGGCGACGGCACGATGTTGCGTACCGTCGATCTCGTCGCCGGCGCCGGAGTTCCGGTGCTCGGCGTCAACGTCGGCCAGCTCGGCTACCTGGCCGAGGTCGAGCCGGGCGGTATCGATCAGGCGCTCGAGCTGGTGATGCGCGGCAAGTTTCGTGTCGAGGAGCGCATGACGTTGGCCGTCCAGGTCCAATCGCGCGGCGAGGCCGCCGGCTCGTGGATCGCAATGAACGAAGCTGTGATCGAGAAGGCTCGTCACGGACATGTCGTCCGACTGGATGTGGACATCAACGGGCGGTTCTTCACGAGCTATGCGGCGGACGGGGTGATCGTCGCCACGCCTACCGGCTCGACGGCATACTCCTTCTCGGCCCGGGGACCGATCGTGTCGCCCCGACATCGCTGCCTGCTGCTCACGCCGGTGTCGCCGCACATGCTGTTCGACCGGTCGCTCGTGCTCGATCCGGACGAAGAGCTCTGTTTCCGGGTCACCGACGGACGCGCCGCGGTGCTCATCATCGACGGCCGCGAGGTCGGCGAGCTCGCGAGCGCGGACTCCGTCGTGTGCACTGGCGCGCCGACACCGGCCCGGATCGTGACCTTCGGGACGCGCGACTTCCACCAGATCCTCAAGACCAAGTTCGGGCTGGCCGACCGGTGAGCGACCCGGTGGCGGCGATGCTCACCGAGCTTCGCGTCGAGGGGCTCGGCATCATCGACGATCTGCACATCCTTCTCGGTCCCGGCCTCACCGTCGTCACGGGCGAGACCGGCGCCGGCAAGACCCTCCTCGTCGACGCGGTCGAGCTGCTGCTGGGTGGCCGGGCCGATACCGACCGAGTGCGTGCCGGTGTGACCGAGGCCCGCGTCGAGGGCCGCTTCATCGATCCGACCGGCGAGGAAGTCGTGCTCGCTCGGGCTGTTCCCGCGGGCGGGGCCCGAAGCCGGGCCTACGTGGACGGGCGACTTGCGACCGCGGGCGAGCTCGCCGACCGCGGCCAAGGGCTGGTAGAGATGCACGGCCAGCACGCGCACCAGGCGCTGCTCGTTGCAGCCGAGCAACGAGACGCGTTGGACCGCGCCGGTGGCGAACAGGTTGCGCGTGCCGCCGCCGGCTACACGGCCGCTCGTGCCGAGGTGCGCCGCATCGAGTCGGAGCTCGCGGCGCTCGGCGGCGAGCCGCGTGCTCGGGCCCGCGAGCTGGACCTGCTGCGCTTCCAGCTGGACGAGATCACCGACGCCCGCATCGAGCACCCCGACGAGGACGAGGAGCTCGCGGCGCGCGAGGGACTCCTCGCCAACGCCGACGAGCACCGCGAGGCGCTGGCCGAGGCGCGAACCAGCATTGACGACCGCGCCCTCGACGCCGTCGGGACCGCCGTCGACGCGCTCGCCGATCGCGCCCCCTTCGCGCCTCTCGCCGCGCGTGTCCGCTCGCTGCAGGCCGAGCTCGCCGACGTTGCCCACGAACTGCGGCTCGCCGCCGACGGGGTCGAGGTGGACCCGGATCAGCTCGCCGCGGTCCGCCAACGCCGCCAGCAACTCCGCGAGCTCCAACGTAAGTACGGCGATTCGCTGACCGAAGTCCTCGACTACGCGGCGACGTTGTGTGGTCGGATCTCCGACCTCGAGGCCCACGACGCGCGCAGCACCGAGCTCGCCGGCGCGCTCGGCGTCACCGAGTCGCGAATGCGGGATGCCGCGGATGAGCTGACCAAGGCGCGACACCTGGCCGCGGGCCCTCTCGCTGCCGCGGTGACCGAACGCCTCGCGGATCTGGGAATGAGTGACGTGCGATTCTCGGTCACCATCGAGCCCAGTGCGTCGGGTGAGCGCGGTGCCGACGCGGTGTCATTTCTCCTCGCCGCCAATCGGGGCGAGCCGCTGCGCCCGCTCACGAAGGTCGCTTCGGGTGGCGAGCTTGCTCGGACGATGCTCGCGCTCCGAGTGGTGCTCGCGTCAGGTGCGAGGCTCTCGACGGAGCGGGACGGTGAGTCTTCGCCCACCGCGCTCGTGTTCGACGAAGTCGATGCCGGGCTCGGGGGCGAAGCCGGTCGAGCCGTCGGGCGGGCGCTGGCCGAGCTCGCGGCGACGCGCCCGGTACTGTGCGTCACCCATCTGGCGCAGGTTGCAGCCTTCGCGGATACCCACGTCGTCGTGGAGAAACATGCCGAACGAGAGCGCACGGTCGCCGACGCGACCATCGTCATCGATGAGGCCCGCGTGAGCGAGCTGTCACGCATGCTCGCGGGGGTGGACGGCTCCCACCACGCGCAACGCCACGCGGAGGAGCTCCTGGCCGACGCAGAGCGGCCGAAGATGCGTAGCGTCCGATGAGGCTCGGACGGAGAGGGCGTCCGGCGGCACCGCCGGAAAGCGTGACCGGGACCGCCCGGATCGGTACCCGCACGAAGGACCTCGTCAAGCGGCTCAGTGCCGGCGACATCGCCGTGATCAACCATCAAGACATCGACCGCGTCGCTGCGGAGGCACTGGTCGCGACCGGTGTGGTCGCGGTCGTCAACGCGGCCGAGTCGATCTCGGGTCGGTACCCGAACGGCGGCCCGATTCGAATCGTCCGTGCCGGAATTCCGTTGCTCGACGGCTGCGGTGAGATCGTCATGACGGCGGTCCGTGACGGCGAGTCCATCAGCATCGACGGGGGAGTCATCAGCGTCGGCGGTGTGATCGTCGCCGAAGGCACACCGCTGGCCGTCGACGTGATCGAAGCGACGATGGAGGATGCGCGATCGACGATCGGCGCCGAGATCGAGCGTTTCGCGGTCAACACGCTCGAGTACATCCGCGAAGAGGCGCGCACGACGTTCGAACCGGTGGAGCTGCCGTCGCTGAAGACCGAGTTCCGCGGTCGACACGCCCTCGTCGTCGTACGTGGACACGACTACCGAGATGACTTGAGCGCGCTCCGTCCATATATCCGAGAGTTTCACCCCGTGCTGATCGGGGTCGACGGGGGAGCCGACGCGCTGCTGGACGTAGGCGCCCGGCCCGACATCATCATCGGGGATTTCGATTCGGTCTCCGAACGAGCGCTCGACGTCGGTGCAGAGCTCGTGCACCACGTCCATGTGGACGGTCGGGCACCCGGTCGAGACCAACTCCGGGAATGGGGAGTGCCGTACCACGAGTTCGTGATCGACGGCACGAGCGAAGACGTCGCCATGATCCTCGCCTACGAGTTGGGCAGCCCGCTCATCGTTGCCGTCGGGACGCACGCGACGATGGTCGAGTTCCTCGACAAGGGCCGCGCCGGCATGTCCTCGACGTTCCTCACCCGGCTCCGCCTCGGGCCGGTTCTCGTGGACGCGAAGGGTGTGAACCGCCTGTACGAGAGTCGCGCGCGCCGCCGCGACCTGGTCTTTCTCATCGCCGCGGCGGTGCTCGCGATCGTGGTGATCGGTATCGTCTCAGAGCCACTGCACGTGTACCTCCGCGGCGTGAAGCTCACGCTCGAGGACTTGTGGGACACCATCTCGACGGGGTTCTGAACGCCGAATGATCAACTTCCGCTTCCACCTCATCTCCATCGTTGCGATCTTCCTCGCGCTCACGATCGGCATCGTGATGGGTGCGACCGTGATCGACCAGGGGATCGTGGACCGCCTCAATGGTCGCATCACCGCGGTGAGCAACCGCGCCGAGGAACGCCGCCGCGCCAATGAAGCCCTCGCCCAGGACGTCGGCCGGCTCAACGAAGTCGTCGGTGAGGCCCAGCCGTACACCGTCGAGGATCGACTCGCGGGCGTCTCGATCGTGGTCATGGCGGTGCGCGGCATCGACCCGGCGGTGGTGGAGTCCCAGGTCGAGACCCTGAGCGAGGCCGGAGCGGTCGCACCCGCCGTCGTCTGGCTCGAGGAGAGCTGGTCGCTCGAAGGTGACCGCGCGGGGGCCCTCGCGGCGGCCCTCGGTCAGTCGAGTGGTGGCCCGGCCGAGCTGCAGGCTGCCGCGTGGACGGCCCTGGCGTTGCGTCTCGGGTCCGGAGAGGAGTCCCCGGCCGACGGCCTCGACGCCTCCGCGGCGCAGCCGGTCGACCCGTTGCGGGCGCTGTCAGAGGCCGGGTTCCTCGAGATCCAGAGCCTCGGTGCCGAGCCGATCGTGCCGGCCAACTTCCCGGGACCGGCCGCGCGGGTGGTGCTGCTCACCGGTACCGGTGCCCCGAGCGGCACGGGCAACCTCGTACGGGTCGGCGCCGAGGCCCTGGATGCGGCCGGGGTGCCGACCGTGGTCGGTGAGATCTACGGCGGCGACGACGCCACCCGCGGCGCGCTGCTCGAGCCGATCCGAAACGCTGCCATCGCGGCCACGCTGGTCTCGACGGTGGATGATGTCGAGGTTCCCGAAGGGCGGATAGCGGTGGTCCTCGCGGCCGCCGATCTGGGGCGTGCACCACCGGTCGTCGGACACTACGGATACGGCGACGGCGCCCAGCGCGCGTTGCCGGTGTTCCCGGCACGTCCGTGAACATCGCGATCGCGCTTGCCGTTGGTCTCCTGGCGGTCCGCTTCCTCGTCGGCGCCGGTCAGGACATGTTGCGGTCCCCGCCTCTGCGACGCGAGAACTATCGGGGACGGTCGATTCCCGTCGTCGGCGGCGTGTTGATCGTGTCGGCCGTGCTCATCGTGGAATCGTTGCGCGCGGTGGTGGGCGTGATGGGACTGGGCGATGAGCCCGGGCTGAACCTGGCGCGACCACTGGTGTTGCTGGCGGTCTTCGGGTTCGGGATGCTGGGCCTCATCGACGACGTGCTCGGCACCGGCGAGGACCGAGGCTTCACCGGCCACATTCGCGCCCTGATGCAAGGCCGGGTGACGACCGGTCTCCTGAAGCTGGTCGGTGGAGCGGGCGTGGCGCTGGTCGTTGTCGCGGAACCCGGTTTCATCACCGGCAAGCGGGTCGTTGCCGACGCGCTGCTGATCGCGCTGGCCGCGAATCTCGGAAACCTGTTGGATCGCGCCCCTGGGCGCGCGATCAAGGCCGCGCTGGTCGCGTACCTGCCGCTCGCCATCGCGATGGGAACGAGCGCGGTGGGTGTCGCAGTCGCTCCGGTCATGGGTGCTGCGCTCGGCGTGCTTCCCGAGGATCTGCGCGAGCACCTCATGCTCGGCGACACAGGTGCCAACGTCCTCGGAGCGGTGCTCGGAGTCGGGGTCGTGCTGGGGACCGGCCGAGCGACCCGCAACTGGGTCATCGTGGTGCTCATCGCGCTCAACGTCGCCGCCGAGTTTTGGTCCTTCAGCCGGGTGATCGAGCGGGTGCCACCGCTGCGCTGGTTCGACCAGCTCGGCCGCGCCCGTCCGGCGGCGGCTCTCTAGCGGAATCACTGCGATCGGCGGGGCAGGATCTCATGTACACGCCGCGGCCGTCACCGAAGTCCGCAACGACCTCGTAGCCCCGCTCGGCGAGGCGAGCTGGGAGACGGGCCACGGTCCCGAACCGCCTCGGCGACCGCACGATGACGGCGCAGACCCGGGGGTTCGCGGCGGCTTGTACGAGCCGGGCCTCGTCAATCGCCACCGCGGAAGCCTGGCTCGGGAGGAATCGGAATTCCGAAGGGTCCGTGAAGTAGGGGTCGGTGCCGAGACCCGCACGCCACACGAGCCCGGGCTCGTCACTGAGCACCCACGCGTCGGGCGGGAGCGCGTCGAGGTGGCGGGCGGCGACGGCCTCCTGACCGCTGTAGCCACGGGGCACCAGCAGCGGACGGAGCTCCACTGCCTGGAGGCCCAACGCGAGGGCGGAGGCGACCCCCACCACGATCCACGGTGGTCGGAATCGGGCCACGACCAGCGCGAGGGGTGGGACGAGCACCGCGAGGTGGTTACGGAACATCGGTTCCTGCAACACGACCAGGACGAGCGCGAGGCCCATCCACCACCACAACAGCCGTGGCCCCGCGAGGAGCCGATCGAGGCGAGCCGGTCCGCGTTGGCCGGTCTCGTCGGGGGAGGCAGCGGTCCCGTCGTCGCCGTCCTGTCGCCGTCGCCGTCGAGTGAGCACCGAGGCGATCAACCCGGTCGCGCCGACGGCAACGAGCATCGTGTCGCGGTGCACGAACGTGGTCACGAGCTTGTCGATGTTGGCGACCGGTCGACGATCTCCGGTCTTGTCGAGGTGGTACCGGATGTTGTCAGCCACGACGTTCTCACCCCACGGGACGCTCGCCGCGATGACGAGCGCCACGGCGATTGCGGGCACGAGCGCTGCGTCCAGCCTCCGGCCGGACGGAGCGGCGCGACTCGCGGCGAGCACGAGGAGCCAGGCCACGAGCACAGCCGGGCCCGCGAGGAGATGCTTGACGCCGACCGCGCCGCCGATCAGCAGGCCGATCGCGACCGCCTTGCCGACCGACGGACGGCGCCGGTAGGTGCACGCGACCGCCACCGCCCCGGTTGCGAACGCGGCCACGGTGCCGTCGCTCGTGAGCGGACCCGTCGTCCACAACAGGACCCCGCTCGTCGCCGTGATGCCACCCGCGAGCAGCGCCCGCGCCCGGTCGAAGAGCTCGGCGCCGATGACGTACACCGCGACCGTGACCGCGACACCGGCGACGACCGAGAGCAATCGGGGCGAGCTCTGCGTCTCGAAGCCGATCCGGTCGAAGACGTGGACGAGCGGGAGGAACAGCGGGCCCTGGCTCGAGAAGATGTCGCGGAACGGTGCGTAGCCCTGGCGCATCGCGACGGCCGCGAGCCCGTACCCGCCGTCGTCGTAGCCCAGGTTCGTGGGCGCGAAGTACGCCGGCAGGCGCACGAGAAGGGCCCCGAGGGCGAGCAGCACGGCGTCGGGCCAGAGCCGATGGGCCGGAGCACTCGCAAGCGCCGCGCCCGGCGTGTCGCGTACGTTGCCACGCGCCGCCACGCGCCTCCTCGGAGTTGGCATCCCACCGGCCGGGCGCATGGTACCGTCGCTATCCCGTAGGCACGTCGCGTGGTCTGGTCCACGCACGGATACGGGAGAAGATCTTGGCCAAGCACATCTTCGTGACCGGCGGCGTGGCATCCAGCCTCGGCAAGGGGCTCACCGCTTCCTCACTCGGTCGACTCCTCAAGTGTCGGGGTCTGCGAGTCACGATGCAGAAGCTGGATCCGTACATCAACGTCGATCCCGGGACGATGAACCCGTTCCAGCACGGCGAGGTGTTCGTCACCGACGACGGCGGCGAGACGGATCTGGATCTCGGGCACTACGAGCGTTTCATCGACGTGCCCCTGAATCGCAAGAGCAACGCCACCACCGGTTCGATCTACCAGGCCGTGCTCGCCAAGGAGCGGCGCGGCGCGTATCTCGGCCAAACCGTGCAGGTGATCCCTCACATCACCGACGAGATCAAAGATCGCATCATCAGCCTGGCCACCGACGACGTCGACGTTGTGATCACCGAGATAGGCGGGACCGTCGGCGACATCGAGATCCTTCCGTTCCTGGAGGCGATCCGACAGTTCCGCAAAGACGTCGGTCGCGACAACGTGTTCTACCTCCACGTGACCCTGCTGCCGTTCATCGGACCATCGGGGGAGCAGAAGACGAAGCCGACCCAGCACTCGGTGACCGAGCTCCGCAGCCGAGGCATCCAGCCCGACGTCATCGTCTGCCGCTCCGACCGGCCGATGCCCACCCGGCTGAAGGAGAAGATCTCCCAGCTCTGTGACGTCCCCGAACGGGGCGTCGTCTCTGCCGTCGACGCGTCGGACCTGTACGAGATCCCGCTGGTCCTCCACGACGAAGGCCTCGACGACTACGTCTGCGAGATGCTGCGACTCGACGTCGATCCGCCCGACCTCACCGAGTGGACCGCGCTCGTCGATCGCGTCGCGGCCGCGACCGACGAGGTGCGCATCGGGCTGGTCGGCAAGTACGTGAATCTGCCGGACGCGTACCTCTCGGTCGTCGAAGCGCTCAAGCACGGCGGCTACGCGTGTGGCGCCAAGATCGTGATCGACTGGATCGCGTCGGATGACACCGAGGGTCTCCTCGCCGAGGGTCGCTTACGTGACCTCGACGGCATCGTGATCCCCGGTGGGTTCGGTTTCCGCGGGATCGAGGGAAAGATCGCCGCTGCCGGGTTCGCCCGGCTCAACGAGGTCCCGTTCCTCGGACTGTGTCTGGGTCTGCACTGCGCGACCATCGAGTTCGCCCGAGACGTCTGCGGACTCGCCGGCGCGAACTCGAGCGAGTTCGACCCGCACTCGCCGCACCCCGTGATCGACCTGATGGACGACCAGCGTGACGTCGTCGACAAGGGGGGGACGATGCGCCTGGGCGCATATCCGGCCAAGCTCGCACCGGACACCGTCGTGGGGCGTGCGTACGGCAGCGAGGTCGTGTACGAGCGACACCGGCACCGCTACGAGGTGAACAACCGCTACCGGGCTCGTCTCGAAGAGGCCGGTCTCGTGTGCTCGGGTACCTCACCCGACGATCGCCTGGTCGAGTTCATCGAGCTGCCCGAGTCCGAGCATCCGTTCTTCGCTGGGACCCAGGCCCACCCCGAGTTCAAGAGCCGACCGGATCGCGCTCATCCGCTGTTCGCCGCATTCGTGGCGGCGGCACACCGTCGGGCCGAGGGGCGCGCGCCGCGGCTCCCGCTCGAGGTCGACGCCGAGGATGGCGCCGCCCGTGAGGGCCAAGAT
>DASRPD010000033.1:0-3000 GCA_035646535.1 Acidimicrobiia bacterium | reverse complement strand
GTCACGCGCTCTCGGCGCCGCCGATCGCGACATCGACCTCACCACCGGTGCGAGGGCGACGGAGCCACTTCTCTGCCGACACGATGAGTGCCACCAGGATGGCGACGCCCAGAGCGCGGCCCCATGCCGTGAGTCCGATCGGCGCGCTCCCGAAGAGGGAGTTCATGAACGGGGCGTAGGTGTAGAGCAGCTGGAGACCGACCATCGCCGCGACGCCAAATGGAACCAACGGGTTCCGGAGCAGCGCGCCGCGACGCCGTGAGTAGGTGAGGGTTCGGCAGTTGAACAGGTACGCGAGCTCGATCAGCACGAACGCAGCCACCGCCACCGTGCGGGCCTCGGCGTTCGTCGCGCCGTGATCGAGCTCCCACTCGAACAGACCGAACGCGCCGATCACCATGAGCGTGGCCACGAGCGCCATGCGAGCGACGAGCTCGCGGCTGAGGATCGGGCCGGTCGGGTCACGAGGAGCACGCCGCGTGAGACCGGGCTCGGCCGGTTCGAACGCCAACGTGAGCCCCAGGACCACGGCCGTGGTCATGTTCACCCACAGCACCTGGAGCGGAAGGATCGGCAAGGTGGCCGCGAACGCCACGGCGACCAGGATCACGAGGCCTTCGCCCATGCTGGTCGGCAACGCCCACACGATGAACTTCGTGAGGTTGTCGAAGACGGTGCGCCCCTCTTCGATCGCGGCTTCGATGGTCGCGAAGTTGTCGTCGGTGAGCACCACGTCCGCCGCTTCCTTGGCCGCGTCGGTGCCACTGCCACCCATGCCGACGCCGATGTCGGCTTGCCGCAATGCGGGCGCGTCGTTCACACCGTCGCCGGTCATCGCCACGATGTGGCCCTGAGATTGCAGCGCCTCGACGAGCCGTAGCTTTTGCTCGGGTGACACCCGAGCAAACACGTCCGTGCTCTCGGTGAGACGGACCAACTCGTCTGCATCCTGAGTCGGAAGCTCGGCCCCGCTGACGATCACAGGGCGGTCCGGATCCACGAGCCCGATCTCCACGGCAATGGCGCGCGCGGTCGCGGGGTGGTCGCCGGTCATCATCTTCACCGAGATCCCCGCGCGATGACAGGTCTCGAGGGCACCGCGCGTCTCCGGTCGCGGTGGGTCGGCCATCGCGACGAGGCCCAGGAATTCGAAGCCGCCGGCGTCGACACCGGCTTCATCGAGCCGGTCCATCGAAACCGAAGCGCGGCGCGCGAAGGCAAGGACCCGCAGTCCCGCTCCCGCGAGATCGTCGACGACGGCAAGGATTCCACGAGCATCGAACGCGGCCGGCACACCGGTGCCGTCGGCTGCACGTTCGCAGAGAGCGAGCACTCCCTCGGCCGCGCCCTTGAGAAACACGATCCGGGCGCCACTCGGCTCGTCGTGCAGGGTCGCCATCGAACGGCGAGCCGTCTCGAAGGGAACCACATCCACGCGCGGCCGGCGTGCCCGGACCTCGCCGACCGGCATTCCGGCATCGCGTGCTGCCGCGAGAAGAGCCACTTCGGTCGGATCTCCCGACGAGCGCTCCGCGGTGGCGTCATCGGCGAGTCGGGCGTCGTTGCAGCACGCCGCGCAGATCAAGAGTCGCTCGAGGCCCGGATCATCGATGGCGGCGACACGAGCCGTGTCGTAGGTGAACCCGTCCGCGGAACGCTCGTAGCGCCGACCCCGGGCGATCATCGTGCGGACCGTCATCCGGTTCTGGGTGAGGGTGCCCGTCTTGTCGGTGCAGATCACGGTCGTGCTCCCGAGGGTCTCGACCGCCGGGAGCTGCCGAACGATGGCGCGACGCCGGGCCATACGGCTGACGCCCACCGCAAGCGTGATCGTCACCGCGGGCGGGAGCCCCTCCGGTATCGCGCCGACCGCGAGCGCAACCGCGGCCGTGATCATCTCGTCGACGGGCTCGCCGCGAGCAACCCCGTAGGCAAACGTCACTGCGGCGAGTACGAGGACCGCGGCCGTGAGCAGCTTGCTGAACCGCGCGATCTTGCGCGTCAGCGGCGTCACGACCGACGTAGCCCGTCCGACGAGCCGGTGGATCTTGCCGATCTCGGTATCCACGCCCGTGCCGATGACGACACCTCGACCCTCGCCGGTGGCGACGAGCGTGCTGGAGTAGGCCATGTTGCGGCGGTCGGCGAGCACCGTGTCCAGCGGCAGCTCGATCGACTCCTTGGCCGCCGGTACCGACTCCCCGGTGAGCGCGGACTCGTCGACCTGGAGTGCGCGCACCGCGGTGAGTCGCACGTCCGCCGGCACCTTGTCGCCGATCTGGAACACGACGAGATCCCCCGGCACGAGCTGCGACGCCGGGATCGTCCGGTGGGTGCCGTCACGTATGACCGTCGTGTCCGTCTCGACCATGGCGACGAGGGCTTCGAGGGCATGCTCGGCGCGGGACTCCTGGAGGAATCCGATGCACGCGTTCACCAGCACAACCCCGAAGATCACGCTCGCGTCCACGATCTGGCCCAGCATGATGGTGAGGACCACAGCCCCGAGGAGCACGTAGATGAGTGGCTGATGGAACTGCAGCGCGAACCGAAGCAGCGGCCCGCGCCGGCTGAGCCGAGGGAGTCGGTTCGGTCCGAACTCCACGAGTCGAGCGCGTGCCTCGTCGGTGGTCAGGCCGTCGCCCGGATCGCTTCCGAGGAGCACGAGGAGCTCGTGGACCGGGATCCGGTGGTGATCGTCACGCAGTACGATCGGGAGTCGTGAGATCTCCCGGCCGGCGCCGCCGGAGGGAACGGTCTCGCCCGACGGCGACGGCCCACTCACGAGCTCGGGTGGTCGAGCCGGTGCTCCGCGTGATCTCGACTCGTCGTCACTGCAGCGATCCACCAGACTACGCGCGTGGGATGGGTTCTCATCTTCGCACTCTCGGCCGGAGCCATGGTCGGGGCGGGCACCCTCGTCGCCGACGCGGGCCGACAGATCGCGACCCGCACCCGCCTCGGTCCGGTCGTCGTCGGCGCGCTGTTCCTCGGATTCGT
>DASRPD010000032.1:0-3275 GCA_035646535.1 Acidimicrobiia bacterium | reverse complement strand
ACCCCCAGCAAGTGGGCCTCGACTGTCAGCCAGGACCCGGGTCCACTGTCGCCCACCTACCGGGGGCGCGTCCCGGAACTGTCACCCAACTACCGCTCCACGCAATCCATCATGAACCGAGTCCGCCCGGCTCGATCAGCTTCGCGGCCGCCACCTACCGCGCCGGCAGCGCCTACCGACGCACGCAAGTCATAGTCGCCATCGTCGACGACCACGTCCAGATCGCATTCGAAGGCAGCGTCATCCGAACCCACCCCATCCGCGACGACCCCACCCGCCAACACGGCGCCCTCGCCAACCCCGCCGGAAGACCCAACCGCATCAACGCCGCATGACCGTCGCACCTACCGGACCCACACCGTCGCACGGGTACCGGACCTTGACGCCGACTCGCGCTCCGCGCGTCGGGGGCGTCGTCGTCGCTGCTGCCTCGGACGCGACGAGCCCCGAACGCGAGCAGCCGGCGGGGCCCGCTGATCAGCTTGCCGATAGCGCGTAGGAGCCCGCGGCCGACTGCCCGTGCCGTTCGGGTCGAAGGCACCCGCGCGCAGCGCCGCAACCTCCGCGACTGCCGCCACGGCCAAGAGTGCGAAGTCGAGCCGCCACCGCCGCCAGGCCGGCATCGGATGCGCGGTGAGCTCGCGTCGCTCCTGGTTGATCTCACGGCGCAGCGACCCATGGCCGGGGACGTAGAGCGCTACCGCGGTCGTGAGCATCCCCAACCCCGCCCCGACGAACGCGGAAGCGACCAGCTGGCGGGAGGATGCCTCGAACAGGTTGTCGGGGCCGAGGATCGCGACCGCGGCCGCGAAGCCGAGCGCGACACCGAGAAGAGAGCCGACGCCGGCGGGTGCAGAACGAGACGCTCGGTCATCGGGGCCGTAAGCACGATCCGCTCTACCGGGGTCGTCGCCTCCTCACCAAGGGTCATGAACGCATCGACGAACGCGGCAACGACAAGCTCGCGAACCTCCTCGAGGTCGGTGACCCGCGCGGTGAGGTCCGCCTCGCCTGGCACGCGAAGGAAGTTGTCCGGTCGATCTACGACATCGACGACCCCGACCTCGCCGACGCGTTCGTCGCGCAGCTCGCGGATGATCTGCAAGACGAGTCGTGCCCACCCGAGATCCATCAACTTGGCCACACGATCAGACGATGGCGGGCGCAGATCACGAATTGGCTTCGCGCTCGGGTGAGCAACGGGCCGACCGAAGCCGCGAACAACTTGATCAAGCGGATCAAACGCATCGGGTTCGGGTTCCACCGCTTCGCCAACTACCGGATCCGGGTCCTGCTCTACGCCGGCCGGCCCAACTGGGACCTACTCAACACCGTCAACCCCGCTGAAATCCGATGAGCCGCCAATCAGCGGACCTGCAGCGTCGACTCGTGATCGGAGTGTCTAGACGTGTGCGCCGATCCATCGTCGATCGGCGGTCCGGGCGGTGAGGAGATATCCGATACTCGTCGCGGCGGTTGCGACGGCGGCAGAGGTGCCGGGCGTCGCGCCATCGAGGAGGTCGTTCCACGTGATCGACCAGGCGCCGGCGATCGAGCGGCCGACACCGGGCGCGGTCAGGCCGCGCGTCACCGCACCGACGAGTCTCGGTCGGTTCAGCAGCGTCCGGTGGAGGGACGCAGTCGTCGACATGTACCGGCCATGCGTCCGTGAGAGGTGCTGGCGGTAGCGAAGCGAAGCGCCATCCACGCCACCCAAGATCGCGTCGGCGGCCGCCCGGCCGCTGTCCATCGCCTGAGCGATGCCTTCGCCCTGCAGCGGGTTCACGAGGCCGGCAGCGTCGCCGACGAGCAAAACCCGATCGCGTGCCGGCGTCGTGCCGACGAGCCCCATCTTGAGCCATGCACCGAGTGGTCGCGGCTTCGGCTGTTCCCGGCCACCGTCGCCGAGGACACCGACGTCTGAGGCATGTTCGAGGAAAGCGACGAGGTCACGCGCAGCGCGTCGGCCGGCACTTCGGTCGCCGAGGACGCCGACACCGAGGCCGACGTTCACGCGGCCGTCGCCAGCAGGGAATACCCAGCCGTATCCGGGAAACGCGCGACCCGCGTCGGGGGACCACAACAGGATGTGGGGCAGCTCGACCGATTGCTCGAGGTAGGTGCGTACCGCGAACCCCCACAGCAACCGTCGCGGGTCCAGGAGTCCCGAAACGTCTGCGACGTGGCTCGTGGCGCCGTCGGCACCGATGACGACGTCGGCCTGCAGTCGCAGCCTCGACGGCAGCGAGAACCCCGTGGGTCTGGCGCTTTCGCCGAGTGGTTCGTCGGCCCGACCGACGAAGAACTCGGCTCCGGCCGAGATCGCAGCGGCCTGCAGGGCCGCGTCGAAGCGTGTACGCGGCACGACGATCGCGTAGCCGGGGTAGGTCCGACCGGGCGCGGCGGGAAGGCGGACCCGATTGCCGGCCGGCCCGACAACGACCATGTCGCTCAACCGGAGCGAAACGGGGACGTCGAGGTCGAGTTCGTGGAGAAGCTGCACACCTCGGGGGCCGATGAGGTCTCCACACGCCTTATCGCGTGGGAAGGTGGCCTTGTCGACGAGCGCAACTCGTGCTCCGCCTCGCGCGAGCACAAGCGCAGCGACGCTGCCCGCGGGACCCGCTCCCACGACGAGGACGTCGAAGCGCTTGTCGGTCACCGGCCTTTCCCCATGTGAACCCGAACTGTACTGTCGGGCTCGAGGAGGGGCCGTGCCGACATCGGCGGTGGACTCGAACCGCTTTGCCCGAGAACTGTTCCAGCCATTGCCGCGTCGCTACGACGTGCTTGAAGCGCTGCTGTCACTCGGACAGAACGCCCGCTGGCGTCGCGAGATGATCGCTCACGTCGTCGACGGCGACCCGAGCTCGATTCTCGACGTGGCCACCGGGACCGCAGGCGTCGCGCTTGCGCTCGCGCAGCGCACCCGCGCTGGGATCATCGGCATCGACCTGACGGAGGCCATGCTGCGCCAGGGAGTCGCGCAAGTCGCGCGAGCCGGCGCGCCCGACCGGGTGCGGCTGGTCAACGGGCAAGCAGAACGCCTCCCCTTTCCGGACGACTCGTTTGATGGAGTGACGTTCACCTACCTGCTGCGCTACGTCGACGATCCCGCCGCCACGATCCGGGAGCTGGTGCGGGTGCTGAAGCCGGGGTCAGCGATCGCGAGCCTCGAGTTCTCGGTCCCGACGAACCGCTTCTGGTGGTCCTGCTGGTGGCTCTACACCCGCGCGGTCCTACCGGCCGCCGGATACGTGACGGGTGGGCGGGAG
>DASRPD010000031.1:0-12896 GCA_035646535.1 Acidimicrobiia bacterium | reverse complement strand
CCCCGAAGGGTGCGCCGCGCGAGCATCGCAGCGGCATCGGCCCCGCGCTGGCGCTGCTCTCCGCGCTCCCGATGCGATCCGGCGAGGTGAGCGTGATCGCCGCGCCGCTGTTCCACTCCTGGGGGTTCGGGCATCTCGCGCTGGGTCTGTTGCTCGGCTCGACCGCGGTGCTACGCCGCCGCTTCGACCCGGTCGAGACGCTCGCGGCCGTCGCCGCGCACCGCGCGCAGGGACTCGTCGCGGTGCCGGTGATGCTCCGGCGCATCGTCGCGGTCCCGGAGTCGGTTCGGGCCGAGTACGACACGACCTCCCTGCGTTACGTGGCCGTGAGCGGCTCCGCGCTGCCCGGCCGGCTGGCCCCGGACTTCATGGATGTCTTCGGCGACGTCGTGTTCAACCTCTACGGCTCCACCGAGGTCGCGTATGGGACCCTCGCGGACCCTGCCGACCTGCGCGCCGCGCCGAACACGGCCGGTAGGCCGCTGCGCGGCACGACGATCGAGATCCGCGACGAGCACGACGCGGCGTTGCCGACAGGAGCGCGCGGAGCGATCTTCGTCGGCGGCCCGATGGTCTTTGCTGGGTACACCGACGGCGGCATGAAGACGGTGTCGCGCGGGCTGATGAGCACCGGCGACGTCGGGCATTTCGACGAGGAGGGCCGCCTGTTCGTCGAGGGCCGCGAGGACGACATGATCGTGTCCGGCGGCGAGAACGTGTTCCCCGGAGAGGTCGAGCACCTGCTGCTCGAGCATCCGGGCGTGGCCGACGCGGCCGTCGTCGGGGTCTCCGACACGGAGTTCGGTCAACGCCTCGAGGCCTACGTCGTGGCGGCACCAGGGGCGTCGCCGACGGCCGACGACCTGCGCACCTTCGTGCGGGACCACCTCGCGCGCCACAAGGTCCCCCGAGAGGTGGTGCTCGTCGACGAGCTCCCGCGCAATCCCACCGGCAAGGTCGTGCGCCGCTTGCTGGGGGGCTCGGGCCGGCCGGCGTGAAGCACCGGCCTCTCGCACGACGACGCCGACGGGTTGACCTTGGGCCCTCGCCGCTCGGTCCGGATGAGTGTTTCGGCGCCCACCGGATACGGGCGTCGCCGAATGCAACGGAGCCGGCCGCTCAGATCCTGGCCACGGTGCGCAGGTTGGGTGCGGTGCACGCGTTGGCCAGGCATGGGAATCCGAGCATGGACTCCCAGGCCTGGAGCGTCGACGCGTAGCCGATGCCGCTCGTGGTGGACGGGCCCGGTTTGGCCGTCGGCGCGATCTGCATGTTGGGTACGGGTGAGTCCTCGTCGTACCAGATGAACACGGCGACTTGGCCTGCCCGATAGCGCGAGGAGTTGAGCACCCGCTGCACGTGCGTGCGCGCCCAGTTGTCGACGGTGCCGTTGGAACAGTCGTGGCCGTCGTTGCATTCGGTGGGGGTGACGAACGCAAAGTTCGGCGGGTTGTTCGGGTCGAGCTCGCGGTACGGGCGGGTCTGCGCGTCGCAGAAGGCCGGATCGTCGGCGCCCCACATGTACAGGCTGGGAACGTGCTTGGCCGCGTTCCCGGCCGCCGAGCAGCCCGCGGTTGCACCCTCCACGTAGTTGATCGCGGTCTTGCCTGCGGCTCGCGCCTGGCGGAAGATGTTGTCCGCGGTCGTAGAGCACGATGCCGATGGTGAACAGTCGTTGACGAGTCCGGGCTCGAACGCTCCGGTCACCTGGCCGCCGTACTGGGTCAGGCTGTTCTGGGATGAGCTCGTCTCGGTCCACGACGAGAAGTACGAGCATGACCGCGCGAGCGAGTGCAGGTACGGCATCGAGTTGAAGCCGGCCCCGCCCACCCCCGACCAGGTCCGGTTCTCGAACGAGAACACCACGACACTCTGATACTTCGCCGGCGTGGCTCGCCCGTTGTTGCACACCGCGCTCGCCGGCGGCGTGGCGCAACTCTCCAGCACGAACAGGATCGCGCACACCCCGACGATGGCAGTGAGCCGTCGCGTCATTGGAGTCCTTTCCCCGACCGTCTCACCCTGCGTCCAAGCGGGCGAGGCCATGCCGTTCCGTACATACATTCGGCATGGGGCACCGTTGCATTGAGCCCGGCGCGCCAACTCTCGGACGGTCGGGAGACGCCAGATGGGCGATCTCAGCGGCCCGTCATCGGACGACTCGTCCGGCTCGGGCGTTTCGTCAGGCTACTTCGGGGCGAAGCGCTGGCCGCCGTCGAGGCGGATGGTGCCGCCGTTCAGCATCGGGTTCTCGACGATGGCGAGGGCGAGCTTGGCGTACTCACCCGGCCGGCCCATCCGCTTGGGGAACGCCGCGTCCCTGGTGAGGGCCGCCGCCATGTCGTCGGGGATCCCGTCGGTCATTCCGGTGCTGAACAAGCTCGGTGCGATCGCGTCGACCCGGATCCCCATCGAGCCGAGATCGCGTGCCATCGTGAGTGTCATCCCCGCGATGCCGGCCTTCGCGGCCGCGTAGGCGATCTGACCGATCTGTCCCTCGAACGCGGCGATCGACGCGGTGTTGATGATCACCCCCCGCTCGTCGTCCTCCGGCTCGTTGTGTGACATGTGCCAGGCCTCGAGCCGGTTGAGGTTGAACGTCGCGATGAGGTTGAGCTCGACGATGCGACGGAAGTCCGCGAGGGGGTGCGGGCCCTCGCGGGTGAGCGTGCGCTTGGCGATGCCTCCCCCCGCGGTGTTCACCGCGATGTGCAGGCCCCCCAGCGCGGCGACGGCATCGGCCAATGCTTGCTCCGCGCCTTCGTCGTCGGTGACGTCCACCGGATGGAACGTGCCCCCGAGGGCCTGCGCGACCTCGGCGCCGGCCGACGTGGGCAGGTCCAAGATCGCGATCGATGAGCCTCGCTCAGCCAGCAGCTCCGCGGTGGCTCTCGCCATCCCCGATGCCCCACCGACGACGACGGCCTTCTTTCCCATGACGTCCATGCGGGCATCCTCCCCGCTCGGCGTCGCCGAGCGCCACCCGGAGTCCGTGGGATCTCGCGGCGAGCCTCTGGCGGCTCGTGCGAGCGACGGCTGCGGGGAGGTCCTCTTGCCCGGCGGCCACGGCCTCTCGATGGGGCACGGAGCGACACGCGATGACACTGCTGCGTGAGCCATGCCCGTTGTACCCGAGCCCGCCGACCATCCGGTGTCCCGGATCGAGCTCGCGGCGTAGCGGTACTCTGGCCCGGGCGAAGGGGGGCGACATGCGAGGGACGACCCGGACGACGCGACGCCGGCCCGCAGCTCTGTGGATCGGGGCGGTCGTCGTTCTGGTCTTCACCGCGTCCTGCGTCCAGGGACCGATCACCGGCCCGGGCGTCCCGAGCCTCGCCGTGGGTCTCGACGTCTCCGCACTCGGCTATGAGCAGTCGGAGTACTTCCTCGCCGGCCTCGCCGACGCCTACACGCCGACTGCTCCGCTGACGAGCGACGGGAAGTGGCAGGTCGCACCCGACCCGGCCAACTCCGGTGTCGCGTTCAAGACGCGCCTCGTCGTCCACCGCCCGGTCGACCCGGCGGAGTTCAACGGCACCGTGGTCGTCGAGTGGCTCAACGTGAGTGCCGGCGCCGATCTCGCGAACGACTGGGTCTCGGCCCACAACGAGTTCGTCCGGGACGGGACCGTCTGGGTCGGTGTGTCGGCTCAGGCGGTGGGGGTCAACACGCTCAAGGCGTGTTGCGCCGACCGGTACGGCTCGCTCGTGCACCCGGGCGACAGCTTCTCCTACGACATGTTCACGTGGGCGGGCAAGGTCATTCGCACCAACCCGAACGTGCTCGGCGGCCTCGCGCCCCAGCGAGTCCTCGCGGCGGGCGAATCACAGTCCGCGAGCCGCCTCGTCACCTACATCGACGCGATCCATCCGCTCGTCAAGACCTACGACGGGTTCCTCGTGCACAGCCGCGGCACGTCGGGCTCGGCCCTCGCCCAGACGCCGCTCACCCCGGTCCCGACCCCGTCGCCCTCGCTGATCCGCGACGACCTCGCCGAGCCGGTGTTCGTCGTGCAGGCCGAGGGTGACGTGATCGGCTCGAACCTTGTCGTCCGCCAACCCGACACCCCGAAGTTCCGCCAGTGGGAGATGGCCGGCACCTCCCACGCCGACGCGTACATGGCGGGGCTGGGCTTCGGCGACACGGGCAACGGCAACGGTGCCGTCCAGATGTTCGCGCTCATGCGCAACCCGAACCCCGCGCCCAGCGGTTGCGCCAGCCCCATCAACGCGGGTCCGCACCACTGGATCCTGCAGGCGGCGTTCCACGGCCTCGACGCCTGGGTACAGACCGGTACCACCCCGGCCGTCGGTCCGCTGCTCGACGTCGATTCGACGTCGCCGGTGGTCCTGACCAGAGACGCCCAGGGCAACGCCCTCGGCGGCGTGCGCTCGCCGCAGGTCGATGCGCCGGTCGCGACCATCACCGGCCTCAACTCGGGCCCCGGCTTCTGCCGGCTCTTCGGCAGCACGACGCCCTTGACGAGCGCGCAGCTCAGCGCGCTCTACCCGACCCACGATGCGTTCGTTGCGCAGTGGACGGCCTCTCTCGTCGCGGCGCTGGCGGGCGGGTTCCTGCTCGCACCCGACGCTTACGAGCTGCTGGCCGCCGGCGTGTTCTCGCAGATCCCGAACTGACCGGCGGGGCTCTGAAAGCTTGCCCATCGGATGTCGCGCGGCCGTCGGAAGGCGGCGCGCCGACTCAATGCAACCGTGAGGCCGACGGTGGTGCCGGCGTCGGGTCTTCGCTGCGCTCGAGTCGCGCGGTGAAGCCGAGGTAGGTCCATACCAGTTGGTCACCGTCGAGGGCTCGGGTGACCTCGATGGGGATCCCGACGGGACGCAGGGTGTGCACCCCGTTCTCATAGGTGGCCACGACCGTGATCGGCGTCGTGTCATCGAACTCGGCGACGTCATGCACGCCGTTGGCCTCGGTGCCGTCGCAGCGCATGTCGTGGATGACGCCGCCCCCGGTGACGACGATGCGATCGTCGCACTGCTCGATCCGTTGCACGTGGCGGTATGCCGGATGGTCCGCCCCCGCGGGTGCGCCCTCCACCTCGACGGCAACCGCGCGCCAGGTGCCGCGCAGGTCGGGTGCGCCCGCGATCAGCGGCTCGTCACAACCGGAAAGGATCGGTGGAGGCATCTCGGCGCCGTAACCGCCGGGCGGCGTGTGCGCAACGGGAATGTCACCGGACATGGCTGACTCCTCGTGTGATCCTCTGGGAACAGTCGGTGGGGCGAGGCCAACGACTGTCAGCAATCTTGATCGTAGGGCTCATGTCCGCCCATGATCGTCGGCATCATCCAAGATCTGATGGCGAAGGTGATGACATGATCGTCGAGGTAGCCCGCGCGGACCTCTCGCGGGTCCGCACCCGAGAGGTGGTCTCCGAACCGCTCACCGACGGACAGGCCCGGATCCGCATCGACGCCTTCGCGCTGTCGTCGAACAACATCACCTACGCGGTGTTCGGCGACGCGATGCACTACTGGGACTTCTTCCCGGTGGACGGGGACGACGCCCGAGTGTGGGGGCGCATCCCCGTGTGGGGCGTGGGTGATGTCGTGGAGAGCCGCTCGCCATCGTGTGTCGTCGGTGAGCGGCTGTACGGGTTTTTCCCGATGGCGTCCGAGCTGGTCATCGAGCCCGGTCGCAGCGACGAAGGCGGGGTGACCGATGTCTCTGCTCATCGCGGTGCGATGGCCGGCGCGTACAACCGGTACACCCGGTGTGCGGCGGACGCGCTCTACCGCGCGGATCGGGAGCGCCAGCAGATGTTGCTCTACCCGCTGTTCTTCACGTCGTTCCTCATCGACGACTATCTCGCCGACCACGACGATCTCGGCGCGCGGCAGATCGTCGTCTCCAGTGCCTCGAGCAAGACCTCCATCGGTGTCGCGTTCCTGGCCCGCCGCCGAGGCCAGCGCGTCGTCGGTCTCACATCGGCGAGAAATGCCCAGTTCGTGGACGAGCTCGGGACGTACGACCGCGTGGTCACCTACGACGACATCGCTGCGCTCGAGCGCGTGCCGGCCGTGTACGTCGACGTGGCCGGCAACGCAGACGTTCGCCACGCGGTGCACACTCACCTGAGCGGCATGCTCGAACACTCGATGACGGTCGGCGATACCCACTGGGATCATCACGCCGAGGTCGCGACCGACGACCTGCCTGCCCCCACGCCGTCGTTCTTCTTCGCGCCAGAACAGATCAAACAGCGAACCCAGGAGTGGGGGCGCGACGAGCTCGATCGCAGACTCGGCGAGGCCTGGAACGAGTTCTCGGACTGGACCGAGGAATGGATCGAGTTCCACGACGCGACCGGTCCGGATGCCGTCACCGCCGTGTATTCGGAGCTGCTCGCCGGCACTCCCGATCCCCGGGCCGGGTTCATCGGTTCGCTCACCGGCGATGAGGCTGCGCGCGCCTGAGTCTTCAGACCGAGCCCGATGCCCCGGTGACAGATCCCGGGAAACCCCGACCACGTCATTCGAGGATGCAGTGCTCCTCCTCGAACGCCTCGATCCGCTTCCGGGCTTCCTGGACTTCGGCGTTCTCCGCACTGGCGGTGTTACCTTCGGCGGCGCGCTCTGCGGCCACGAATGTCGCGACGTCGTCTTGGATCTCCTTGGGTGCCGCAGCTTCGATCGCATCGAAGTCGTCCTGGTGCTTCTTTGTGAACGCCTCGTCCGCCGCCGCGTAGTCCTCCGCGGTGGTGTTCGGGTCTTCTCGGAGGTCCGCGTAGGCTTTCGAAGCGTCACGCTCAAGGCCGAGGACGAGGTCGCAGTAGGGCGAGTTGTTGCTTGCTGGGATCGTGTTGTCAGTGCTGCAGGCGACGAGCGCCATTGCCGCTGCGGTCACCAACGCCGTCGCCACGACTGCTCTCCCGGTCCGTCTCTGCAGGCGATTGCGCGCAACTCGTTGCGGTTCCATGATCCCCCTCGGCCCCGAGCCCGTACCCGGATGGCCGGAGCCGGTTCCAGCCTGGCTGCGGATCACGCGCGTGTCGATGCCTTGGGGTCGGGGACGCCCTCGCGTGTGCCTTCGTGGTACTCGATCAATTCGAGGAGATAGCCGTCGAGGTCCTCGACGAACGCGACGGTGACAGGCCAGCGGTCGAGTCGTTCGGGGGCCGAGATCGATGTGCATCCGGCGGCGAGGGCGCGGGTGTAGACGGCTTGGCAGTCGTCGGTGTTCACGTAGAGCTTCCACATCGCGCTCCCCATGTCGATGGGGCCGTCTCGGTCGAGCCACTGCGCGAGCTGCATGCGCGAGCCGCCCTCGGGAGCTTGGAGCACCGCCTCGAGAACGCCGGGGATCTCGGTGCGGCTTTGCACCGGGATGCCGATGACGTCTTCCCAGAACGCGATGGACCGCTCGAGGTCGGTGACGTTGATGCAGAACTGGCCGAGTATCTGCGGCACGGTGCGTTCTCCTCGGTGATGGGGGTGGATTCCCCGACGACGTTCTACCTATCAGAGCGCGGTTCGACAACTCCTCACGACGAGCAATGCTGCCTCTCGCGCCGCCCCTGAGCACCGTGCAGGTCAGAGCCCCAAGAATCCGAGCTCGGTCCACGGGCGGCGACGCGTGGCCGCCGCGTGTGAGAGATTCGCGGACCGTCGAGCACGAGGTGGCACAGCAGTGAGCAGGACCGAAGAGACCGGGTCGGCCGAGACAGCGCCGGCGATGCCCGCATGGGGGAACGTCGACGAGTCGGCCCGCACCGCGGGGCTCGTCGACGCGGATGCGCTGGGGAGGTGGATGGACGCCCAGGGCCTCCCCGGTGCCGGTGAGGCGCTCGAGGCGATCTTCATCAGTGGCGGCTCTTCGAACGAGATCTTCAAGATCAGCCGGGGCGACTTCGTCTGCGCGCTGCGGCGACCGCCGCGCAAGGTGCCCGAGGGGCGCAACGAGACGATGATGCGCGAGTTCCGCGTGCTGGAGGCGCTCAACGGCACCGATGTGCCGCACCCGGAGGCCTACGCGGGTTGCGACGACCCGTCGGTGATCGGCGCGTGCTTCTATCTGATGGCCCACATCGACGGTTGGTCGCCGATGGGCATGGGGTCCACCTGGCCCGAACCGTTCGAGAGCGACCTCGCGGCGCGTCACGGGCTCGGCCTGCAACTCGTCGACGGGATCGCTCGCCTGGCGCGGGTCGACTGGGAGGCCAAGGGTCTCGCGGGGTTCGGCAAGCCCGAAGGGTTCCTCGAGCGTCAGGCCGACCGCTGGATGTCGCACTACGAGAAGTTGAAGACCCGCGATCTCCCCGGCGTCGAGATCGTCGCGGACTGGTTGCGTTCGAACATCCCGTCAACGTACGAGCCCGGGATCATCCACGGCGACTACCAGTTCGCGAACGTGATGTTCAAGCACGGCGCGCCGGCGCGCCTGGCCGCGATCGTCGACTGGGAGATGACGACGGTGGGTGATCCGCTGCTCGACCTCGGCTGGGTGTTCCAGGGCTGGCCCCGAGACGACGAAGACTCTTCGAGCTCGGGCTACGTGCCGATGGAAGGCATGCCGACGCGTTCGGAGCTGCTCGCGCACTACGAGTCGGTGAGCGGGCGCTCCACGAGCGACATCGACTTCTACGAGGTGCTCGCCTGCTTCAAGCTCGCGATCGTGCTCGAGGGCCAGTACTCACGCTACGCCGGCGGAGCGCTCGACAACCCCAAGATCGAGGCCTTCGGTCCTGTCGTGCTCCAGCTGATGAACAAGGCTGCGGCCCTCTGTTCGTGAAGCTCGCGTGGGCACCGTTGCCTTGAGCTGGCGGGACGTCGCGTGTCCGTTGCCCTCACGCAACCGTGTCTTCCTCAGTGCGGCCCGCGGTCACCAGCCCCAGCCGCGGGTGCCGGTCCGGCCGCGCTTGGCCCTGGCCAGGTAGAAGCGCTCGAAGGCCCGCTTGGCCCAAAGCCAGCGCCGGCCATCGGTCACGGTGGGGATCTCGTTGCGAGGAGGTCGGACGGGGTCGACCTTGATGTGCACCCCCCGGTCGCCCATGTCGAGGATGCACTCGGTGCCGAGTGGGTGCGAGGACGGCTCGGTCCCGCGGACGTCGGCTACCAGGTTGTGCGCGGCGATGGTTGCCATCTGCTCGGTCATGTGGCCGGTCTTCGGGAAGTTCACCGGTACGGGCGTGTCCTCCACCGGAGCCATCGCCACGGCCACCCCCGCGGCGTACACCTCGGGGAACTGTCCGTGGCGGTAGTGGTCGTCGACCGGCACGAAGCCTTTGGGGTTGGAGAGGCCGGGGGTGTCCGCGACCGCGCGCACGCCCGCCAGCGGCGGGATGATCATCGAGTACCTCGACTCGAACGACTGGCCGTCGCCCAGCTCGACCGACGAGTCGGTGATCTTCGAGACCGCCGCGGAGGTGAGGTAGCGAATGTCGCGTTCCTCGAACGCTCCCTCGAGGAACTGGCGGGCCTTGCCGACCCCGGCGATACCGAAGTGGCCCAGCTGCGGCTCGGGGGTGACGAACACGATCGGCACCTCGTGGCGGAGCCGCCGCCGTCGCAGGAGGTGATCGAGCTCGAAGGCGAACTCGTAGGCCGGGCCGATGCAGCTGGCTCCGGGAGCGCAGCCGATGACCACCGGCCCGCGGTCGGCGAGGAGGCCCTCGAGCGCGGTGCGCGCCTCCTCGGCCTCGGGTGGCGACATCAGCGAGTGGCCCGGGCCGTCGAAGGGGCCGAGGCCGGGCACGGCCTCGTTGGCGCTGCGATGGCCGGTGGCGATCACCAGGCGGTCGTAGCCGTACTCGTGTCCGCCGGCAGAGACCGTGCGCCGGTCCGGGTCGATCTTCTCGACGGTGGCGGCGACGAACTCGATCTCCTTGCGCGCGAGGGGCCTGTCGAGCTCGAAGGAGATGGCATCCATCTTCCGCCAACCCATCGCCACCCACGGCAACGATGGAATGAACGTGAAGCGAGGGTCCTTGGCGATGACGACGATCCGCGCGTCGCCGGGCTGCAGCTGCCGCCGAAGCTCGTAGGCGGCAGTCATCCCGCCGAAGGATCCTCCGAGAACCAGGATGTCCATGGTCGACCCCCTTGTCTCGGCTCGGTGGCGCACGAATCCCTATTCAGCCTCTCGGCGGAACGACCACCTCACCAGGGCCGAAGGTCCCCGGCCTCGCGGCGAGTGGCGGCACCTAGCGTTTCGGTCGGCGGGATGACCACGGTATGATTTCACGACTCAGACCACCGTTAGTCAGGAGCACGATCATGGCCTTCGTCCAGACTCTGGCGATCAAGACCAGTGACCGCGATGCCGTCAAGGCGTTGATGGCGCAATGGGATGCAGACCAGCGTGGTGTCGCTCCCGGGTATCAGTCGCAGCGACTGCTGGCTGATCGCGATCGACCCGGTGTCTGTGTCATCGAAGTCGAGTTCTCGTCGTATGAGGAAGCACAGCGCAACAACGAACGGCCCGAGACCGCGGCATGGTCCGAGAAGTTGCAGGGACTCGTCGACGGCGACACCACGTACGCGAACCTCGACGTCCTCTAGCTTCCCCGACGTGTCGTGACGGGTCAGGTCACGCTGGCTCGGCCCCCACCGGGTCAGATCCACGACTCGGGCGCCGAAGAAGCTCCGTCAGCCGGGTCGAGACGCGGGGCGGTGCCGTGCTCCGCGCAGACGCTCGGCCAGCTCCCGCTTGCGGATCTTGCCCATCGGAGTACGTGGGAGCTCGTCGACGAGCTCGTAGCGATCGGGGACCTTGTAGCGAGCGAGCTCGGTCGCGCAGTGGACCGCGAGCTCCTCGGGTGTCACCGGTGACGACACGCGAACGAACGCGGCGACGCGCTCACCGAGGCGCTCGTCGGGATAGCCCACGACCGCGCACTCCGCGACCCGAGGGTCAGCGTGCAGGACTCGTTCGACCTCGGCCGGGTAGACGTTGGCGCCGCCGCGCAGGATGACGTCGCCACGGCGATCCTTGATGAACAGATGGCCGTCGGTGTCGAGGAAGCCCAAGTCGGCGGTGTGCAAGATCCCACCGCGCAGCGCGGCCCGGGTGGCATCGGGCTGGTGCCAATATCCGAGCATCGGTGTGTACACGCGTGCGAGCTCTCCGATCGAGGCCGCAGTCACACACACTTCCCCGACCTCACCGGGTGCCAACGGAACGTCGTCGTCGTCCACGATCACGATCTCGATCTGGGGGAGCGCGCAGCCGGCCTCGCCGGGGATCGGAGGCGCCTGCGGGTCGGTCATCGTGACGGCGGTCGGCGCCTCGGTGAGCCCGTAGCCGATAGTCACCTCGGTGCCGAAGCGCTCCCGGTACATCGTCCGGAACGCCTCCGGGAGGTCAGCACCGCCGACGCCGGGTCGCACCAGCGAAACGAGCTGGTCGGCGCGCACATCGGGATGCGTCAGCAGGTCGTGCATTATCGCGGGAACGGCCGAGAACGTCGCGATTCGCTCGCGCCCGATGGACTCGGCCATTCCGACCGGATCAGTGCGGTCCATCGTCACCACGCACCCACCGAGCTGAAAGGTCGTGAGCGGCCCGAGGACCATCAGGTTGAGGATCGTCAGGGGCAGGCAGACACCGTGGCGGAAGGTCGGGTCATAGGTCCCGACGAGGCGGGTCGCCGCGCCGACAAGCAGCAGATTGTGATGGCTGTGGACGGCCCCTTTCGGGAATCCGGTGGTGCCGCTCGTGTACGCGATCGCTGCGGGCGAATGGGACGCGATCTCGACCGAGACTGGTGTCACCTCTGAAACCGCGCATCGGTCGCGCCACTCGATGAGCGGCACGGTTCGGCCCAGGTGCACGCGCGCATCGCAATCGCGCACCAAGTAGTCCTGCTCCGCAGGAGCAAGCGCGGTGTTGATCCCCACCCAGATCGCGCCGACGCGCATCGCGCCCAGGAATGCGATCACGATGTCGGTGTCGTTCGTCATCGTGCAGGCGACGCGATCTCCAGGTCGGACACCGAGCGCGCCGAGAGCACCCACCGCCCGCCCGGCCATCGCGTCCAGCTCCGCATAGGTGCAGCGACCCGACCGGCCGACGAGTGCTTCGGCTTCGGGGGCGTCGGCGCGAGCTCGGTCGAGCACCGCGCCACAGTGCTGCGGGCCACCGGGGATGGTCGGCCCGTCCGTGCGCACGACGAGTCCGTGATCGTCGAGTCTCATCGATCCATGTACCAGCCGCCGCTCGCGTTGATGATGGCGCCCGTCACGAAGCTCGATTCCTCGCCGGCGAGCCAGGCGATCACCGCGGCGATCTCGTCCGGCGCTCCAAACCGGCGGAGTGGGGTTCGCTCCGCCTCGGGCGCGAGCGCGGCGGCGTTCTTCTCGACGAAGCGCGTTCGCACGATCCCGACCGCCACGGCGTTGCAGCGAACACCGAACGGGCCCGCTTCGCCCGCGATCGTGCGGGTCAGCGAGTGGAGCCCGGCCTTCGCGGCCGCGTACGGGCCCTCGCGGCCCGCGTTGATCATCCCGGCAACCGACGACACGTTGACGATCGACCCGTGTCGGCGATCGATCATGCCCGGCAGCACCCGCCGCGCGAGATACCAGCAACCATGGAGGTCGACCGCCATCACCCGGTCCCAGTCGTCGGGGTCGTAGTCGACGACGGAACCGAGCACGTTCACCGCGGCGTTGTTCACGAGCACGTCGACCGGTCCTGCCTCGCCGATTGCCGCATCGATCGCCGTACGCGACCCGGCGTCGAGCGTGATCGCTCGGGCCCCGATCGACGACGCGACCTCCCGACACCGCCTCTCATGCACGTCGGTCACGATGACGTCGGCGCCTTCGCTCGCGAAACGGCGCGCGGTTGCCTCGCCGATGCCGCCCCCGGCCGCTCCGGTGACGAGCACGGTGCGGCCCGAGAACGGACCGTCACTCATGCCGTGACTGCAAGCA